>JAUIHU010000173.1 GCA_030432175.1 Verrucomicrobiia bacterium
CATGACACAGTCATAAGCAGAAATGCGATCCGTGGCCACCATCAGGTAACGGTTTCCAAAGTCAAACATCTCTCGGACTTTTCCGCTCCGCCACTTCTTACCACCAGGTAGATCAGCGATTTCCAGTAAGGTAGATTTCTGCATTGTCGTTTGCTTGTAACTTGTAAATCCCTGGACCCGACCCGAGCTTCAGCAAAAGATTTTTCTCCAGCTCATTTCTCGGTGAGTTCAACTTCACCTGCCCAGGTTTCAGATGGCGGAGTCTCCCGAAACTCAGCGATGCGACTCAAGTAAAAAGTGGATGGACCATCTTTCCCCCGAAGGGCAATAACCTGCTGAAATTCAATCTCGGCTTTTTCAAATTGCCGCTTACAGAAAAGATCATAAGCGTCATTGTAAATTCGCAACCACTGATAGCCCACAGTATCCTCCGACTGAGATTTCTCTCCAATCAATTCGTATACCGGTACTATTTTTTTCTCAAATCCTTTGAAACGGAACTGACCAGCGATCCTGACAATCAACTTGTCTTCGTTGCCTTCCAACAAATCACCGGTCATTAAAACGTCTGTTCCAACATATTTGTTTAACCCTTCCAGTCGTGCTGCCAGGTTAATGTTTTCTCCAATCGCAGTGTAATCAAATCTTTCTTCATTGCCGAAATTCCCAACGTTTGCTTCTCCTTTGTGCAATCCGATTCGCGTCCTTAATGATCGTTTCTGATTTCCAAAATCAAAAACCGTTTCCTGATCATGCAAGGCCAACGCAGCCCGGCAGGCTCGAATTGGATGATCTTTGTGGGCCAGAGGAGCATTCCAGATCGCGAAAATGGCATCACCAATTAACTTCACCACCATCCCATCTGTCTGCTGTACACATGACAAAGCAGGCTCAAAATAACTATTCATCAAGCTTGCCAATTCATCTGAATCTACCCCTTCGGAAATCGTCGTGAATCCTTCGATATCACTGAACAAGATACTCAATTCGATTTTGCTTCCACCTGGTTTCAACAGTGAGGGCTGCTTGAGGATTCGCGTTACCTGATAAGGCGACAGGTAAGCTCCAAGCGCTTTCCGAATAACTTGCCGCTCGACGTAAAGGTTGATGGAGTTGAACCCAACAGACCATACAAGCGCGATCGGAATTTGAGCTCCAACCACAACCATCCAGGGGAACCAGTAGTTATACTCAGCAAAAATAAAATACGAGATGAGACTGATCACTGCTGCGCTCAGTAACGCCAGTCCGACAGCGCTGAGTGGTCGGAATAGAGAAAGGGCAAAACCAATCAAACCTCCTAACAAAATGAGCATCAGGTTTTCTGATCCGGCTGAAAATCTATTTAACCAATCACCTCGAACCAGATTCAGGAAAGCTGAAGCCTGGATTTCTACTCCTGGAATGAAACGGGTTTGATTGACATTATCATTCTGACCGAGCACTCCAGATGGACGTCGGTATTCGTCCTTACGTTCCCCAGAGAACCGGGTGATTAAACCCGAACCGACAAAGACCATTTTATTTTTAAAAAATCCTTCAGGAAGTCCTCCGTCTTCTTCATAGAAAAGCGCTTCGTAAAAACTGTGACTCGGAATACTTTCTCCAACTGGACCGTAGTAGTTCAACCATCGCTCACTGTAGACAGCGTTTTCCACTTTCGTGACAGGTGTTCCAATCATTTCCGCTGCAGCCCAACTCATTGAAAAAACTTCATTAGCGCTGGCGTCATGAACGGGATGTCGTCTCACGATCAAATCCTTGTCCGGTTGCAAAAAACTCAAACCAATGTCGTAACAGGCGAAATCAAACAACTCAAACGGTGTGATCACTTTTGCAATTTTGGCTTTACCACCGCCTGCTCGGGTCTCTGATTGATCTGCTGCCAGGATCACTTTCTCCATGGACTGAATCGCAGCTTCAAAGGCCAGGTCGGCCTGTGTATATTCGGCGTCAGGTTCGTCCACTTCAGGGTCTACCGGGGAAGGTCCACTGAACACAATATCAAAGACCACACCTTTGGCTCCTTCCTGTGCCAGGCGTTGCAACAACAAAGCATGCAACCGTCGATCCCAGGCTGCAGTATAAGGCTGCCCCAAAACCTCGTGGGACTCGTCGTCCATATAAAGGATGACCGCCCCTTCCGTTTCCAACGCCTTCCGCACTCCAAAAGGAATGTCGTAACTGCGATTGATCAAGAACCTGGCTACAGGTGACGCGATATAAAGAAACCCAATACAAAGAGCCGCGCCAATCAACGCCCCCTGGGTTGATTTGGGAAACCATTCGGACAATTTGCTCAGTGGATTCATTCGGTAACCGGATCAATAGAGACTATTTACATTATTAAAAATTCAACTTCAAACTGGCAAAGAAGGTGCGTTCTCTGGGTAATTCATAATACCAGTTTATTGGATGCAATTGGTATTGCTGATCCGCGATGTTCATAATTCCGACTTTTGCTTCCAGTCTCCGCTGCCACATCCTGTATCCGGCGTACAGATGAAACTGCCAGAATTCATCACCATCTAAAGGACGAAGGTCATTGCGTGGCGATTGCAAACTCCAGACTGCTTCGGCCTGTCCAAACCAACCGGAAGGATGGTAGTAGTAGGAGTAGAAAGTATTCTGATGCAATAATCCGGTGAAATCATTCCTGGCCTCGCTGAATTGTGAGTATTGGGTAAACTCACGGTAGTAATCCGCCAAGCTGATTCTGTAGCGCGTTCCCAGGGTCAAAGACTCGCCTAGCAGCTGGTATAAATTTACCGCTAGCGTTTTCTCTTCGTATTCAACTGATTCCTCGATGTCGATAGGTTGAGCAGTTCCAGCTGCTTGTCTGAATAAATACCCTCCTGTCACACTATCCCCATCAGATCGCAACCATTGCCCCTCTAATCCCAAATAAGTATTTGATTTGAACTGATGATCAATCCCAACCCCGGCAATTCTGAAAGTAGCGCCGGATAGCAAACCAGCTAATGATTCCGGCGCCAGGCTTCTGTAGGATTGAAGAAAACCTCCGACTTGAGTCGGCTCCAGTCGAATCCCATTGTCAAAAAACAAGCCTCCAAGCGAGTGAGTGTACGAAGCTCTGAGCATTGTCGAGGTAGTTGGGCTCCAAATCAATCCTGCTTTTGGGGAAATCTGTTTGCGTTCCGTATCTTCTGATGAGACAGGCGTACTGTCCGCATTAACCGGATGCTCCATATAATCAACGGCAACCCCTCCAGTCAGTGTCAACGTTGGATTCACTTTCCATGTCTCATAAAAATAACCAGTCACTCGATTCATCTCCCCTTCAACATACAAACTGGAAACAGGATCTGAATAAACCGGCGGAAACCCACCAGGTGTTAGATTATCCAGGTGATCATTAATTTCAACATCGCCGGTTTGATAACGCACTCCGAGAATTGTGTTGAACGATCCGCGAGTAAAAACCTGCTGAGCTTCCATGGAATAAAGTTCCCAGTCTCTTTGAAAATCCTGGCTCATATTTCGTGGAGTATTGGACCCACTTCCATCATCTCTTTTAATTTCAGTCACCATTCCACCAGCTTCAGATACCAGCAGTGGATAGAACAGATCATCCATAATCGCCGTCGACTGATCCACTCTCCCAACCAAACCTAAAAAGTGATTCCCAGGCGCCCACTCATGATTCCAGCCCGCATACAGCGCTGGCTCAGATCTTTCTTCAACACGCAATGTATCGCTTCCCTGATTTACATTATCAAAGTACTGTGATCCATCTCCAGTCTCCAGGTCCTGAGTCACTACCTGTAGAAACACCTGGTCTTTGGGAGTCACCTGATATTTGAACTTCCCGATCCAATTGATTTCCTCAATGTCGTTATTCGACCGCTGCCCATTGTCCCAACGATAATTGGAATCCAACGAATATTCCATGTCCCGGTAGGACCCATAAATCGAACTTCGCTCCCACCAGTTACCACCACTGGTGTATTCAGTATAAGACGTGAATCTTGGTCGATCACGTTCCAGCAATTTGGAATACTCTTGTAGCGACACGTTTTGAGAGAGTGTTCCTGATCCAACTGGAGCCAGCAAATTTGCGATGAGCAACTCACCGAGCCATCCGGTTTCATATCGAAGATTGACCTGACGAGGATCTCTCAAAACATCATAACTGTTAGCCAGAAACAAGTGGGATGCAGCCGAAGTATAATCAGTCGCCACAGCCCTGGAAGCCTCACGAGCGCTCAGTTCCAACATTCCTGCATCTTTGTAGACCAGCGCCAGATTAGCCCCTTTTGCAGCGCGATCCTGGTCCAGCAGAAAACGGGATCGATAAACACCGCGATTTTCATTCAATTCACGAGACACTTCCAATTCATCGACTGCGGTAACAATTTTGTTCTCTTGTTGCTGCATCAAAGCCGAATACATCCAGGCGGTCGGATCATTCGGGTCGAGGGCTTTCGCGATTTCTAATTCTTTCAATGCTTTTTCCGGACTCAATCGATCTCGGTAAATCTTTGAGAGATAACTGCGCAGAATAGCGCGAGTAGGAGCCATGGTGACAGCAACCTGCATGTCATCCAAAGCTAATTGAACCTGTCCGGATTTGTGCCGGGTTAATCCTCTTCCCAACCAGGCGTTACTCAAAGCTGGATCCAATTCAATGGCTTGTGAGAACAGCTCTTCAGCAGATTTCAAATCATTGTTCCCTGCCACGATAAACCCTCTTAATGAAAGCGCCTGAGCATTTTCCGGGGAAACATTCAGAGCCCGGTCGAGTAGTTTGGCGGCGGATTGATTCAGTCCTGACGCAAACTCCAATTCCGCTTGTCTCACCAGCGCATAACCTAAGTCAGGAGCAAGTTCCACAGCTTTCTCGGCCGCTTCTCGCGCTCCTGCAATGTCGAATTTGGATTGGAGAACATAAGAATGAGTCAGCCATTCCGTCGCTGTGGAAAATCTTTCCGATGTCCAGGATTCATCCACTTTGCCTTGCACGGTCCGGGCCATTTTCTTCAACGAATCCAGGACCTCAGCGCTTGAACCTTCCAGAGACGCAGTCTGAAGCTTATCCATACGTCGCATCGCCTGTTCAACCAGTCCGGTCGACATCTCCAGCATGGCCAGCCAGAGCTGTTCTTCTGCCGATGCCTCATTGGAATCCAACCGCTCTTCTGGATACAGATCCAATGACTTCAGAATATTTCCTTCCAGGTATGCCTTCAAACTTGGCTGGACTGCTTCGGTATGTACAAAGCGTTGTCCCAAATCATCCGGATCAACAACTCCCGGATAATAAAGCATCCATTGAACCACGCTGACCGCATCAATCACAGCTGTCTTCTCCGGCGCCTCTCCGGGATTTACTGTTCCCTGTTCTCCGTTACCCAATTGAACAGAACCAAATTCATTCTCCAAATCCACTTCACCCTCAAACATTGTCACAATGGTTCGCCCATTTTCATCCACTTCCAGCATAAACTCAGTTCCTCGAATCGCTCCCGACGCGATCGGGGTCCGAAAGTCAACTTTGGAAGGCCCTTCACGATTGAAGAAATAAGCGGCTCCGGCTTTCAGGTCCAGAGCCCTTTTCCTGCGTTGATCTTTTGGGGGTTGAATCTCCAACGTCGATAACTGTCCCACTCGCAATACAGATAAATCCGACATGCGAATGGCCGCCTTACTTCGACGACCGGTTCTCAATCTCCAGCCGACCTGCAGTGGGTCTTTCTCTTTAGCTGTCTTCCAGTCGACCGAGTCCGGCTCCGCCTTTTCGACCGAACCCTTCACGGTTATAATCCGTATTTCACCCTCATCAGATTCTCCTTCGGATTCCTGTGCTAATGCAGGTTGCCAGCCCCCCAGTATGGCTCCAAGCAGAAGCAGAATTACGCTCCATGTTTTGGATTTGAAAACTTCTGAATTCATAAAAAAATATCAACCAATCTAAAATTGTAAAAAATGATGTGATGTCGACTGAGCTGTGAGAATTTCCGGTTTGGCAGTTGTTTCCAATTATCCATATCAAATTACCCGACTTCAATCAATCCAGTGACTTTAAACCCACATGATGACTGATTTCACTGAAAATCGCCACTCTTTCACACCTGATTACTCAAACGGCTTTCCGCGAACCATTTATCGCCTAACTGGGAATGAGCAATTCCTGTTCCTAAAAAAATTCCGATTTTTTAATTCCAGGGCTATTGCCAAAATCAGAAAGTTGTGCGTTTTTAATGTGTGATTCATTTCGGATCACCAAACCTTATAGGAGGTAAAATGTTAAATATAAATCAAATCAATACCCGTCGGAGTGGCTTTGTGCCCACATTAAAAACAATCACATTAACCGCGGCATTTCTTATTGCGTTCAATATCAATGTCTCAGCACAAACACAAAATTCACCTGATAAAGAAACAACCATCAAATCACAATCAGATCCTTCTAAATCTCTGAAGGACCGATCCGCTGCTGAAAGTCCGGAGTCAGCCCCAGAGGTTGTTTCCAAACGCCCTTTTCCTTTCCGTGGTTCTATCGCAAAAGTGGACCGGGAAAAGAAAATCATCGAACTCAAGGGAAAGAAATCAAATCGCAAGATGGTTTTCACTGAAGAGACGCGCATGCTCTGGCATGGAGCTAAAGCTGATTTATCCAAAGCCAAAGTTGGACAGGTGGTAGGTGGATCTTGCCTGCGTCTGAGTGATGGATCCTACCGTCTGGTGATGATCCGTTTCGGACCAAAAGACTGGCAGGAGTCAGAAGATTCTGAAGATGATCAAGATTCATCAAAATCGAACTGACGCGATCGTCTCGCTGAATGAATGAAACCTCAGAAAAGTGAATGCTCCTTTCATCCGGCCTTCACTTTTCTTGTCTACTGACCAGGATCCACAACAGAACTCCAGGTTCCTTGACCGGATATTGTCCGGATCAAGGAACTTTTTCTTTTTCTCCAAAGCTGTCAGAATCAGCTTGCCGCTGGAAATGAACCGTTGCCTAAAAGTGCGCTTGGAAAAGAAAAGCGAATACTAAAAACAGTTTAATCATTTATGGATCAGGAAAACGTCACACCCAAGTCAATGTTTCGTCTGGATGGAAAAACCGCCATTATCACCGGGGGAGGTTCTGGTATTGGAGCTGCCATTGTCCGTCTCTTTCATCAAGTTGGGGCACGAGTCATCATTGTCGATCGTGACATTGAATCAGGGAAAAACATAGCCGAAGAGTTGTATCCACAAGACCCATCCTCATACTTTTACGCGGCGGACGTCAGTCAGCCTGAGGAGGTTCAAAGACTCTCCGAATCCATTCTGAATGAACACCGCGAAATTCACGTGCTGGTCAACAACGCGGGTATTGGTCATGTCGGAACGATTCTTGAGACTGAGGCTTCTGACTTGGATCGATTGTACGAAGTGAATGTCCGTGGTGTCTTCAACATGACCAAGGCGTTCATTCCCGGAATGCTGAAACGCAAATCCGGATGTATCATCCAACTTGCTTCCATCGGTGGGGTGGTAGGCATTATCGATCGACTGGCTTATTGCACGAGCAAATTTGCTGTTGTCGGAATGACGAAGTGTATGGCGCTGGACCACGCCAAAGATGGAGTTCGCATCAATTGCATCTGTCCCGGACGCGTAGAGACTCCGTTTGTTTCAGCCCGACTTCAGGAATATCCAGACCCGGAAAAAGCCTATCGGGAAATGTCTTCCAGCCAGGCAATGGGCCGTATGGGGAAACCGGAGGAAATCGCCGCCGCTGCTTTGTACCTGGCCAGTGACGCCGCCTCATACATCACCGGCCATGCGCACATTACAGATGGTGGCTGGAGCGCTGGTCATATTGTTTCCTGAATGGCTCGCGGACGATAAACGAGTCCGTACAATAAATCGAGATATCGATTTAACGGCTCTCGTTGCTCGTTAGTGAAGCCTTTCCAAAATCCATAAATCCGGGTCATTCGCAAAATCCTTCGCGCGTACAATTCCCAGTTGTAGTTCTCTTCAATTCGTTTCAATGCCCCGGCGCTAATGGAGGTCCAGGTGTCTGGCTCATCCCGGCAATCTCTGAAGAACCGAGCAATCTGGTCCGCGTTGCGAGGTCCGAGATTGGGATCAATATGAAATCCTGAAACACCCGGCTCAATGATTTCCAGAGGACCGCCATAGCAGGTAGCAAATACTGGCAACCCACTGCTCATGGCTTCAATGACTGTCAACCCAAAAGCCTCAAACAGCGCCGGCTGAACAAAAACTCCCCTCAAGTCGGCGACGAACCGGTAAATTTCTCCGACAATGTTCTTGTCGGTCTGCATCACC
>JAUIHU010000174.1 GCA_030432175.1 Verrucomicrobiia bacterium
TACACCGGAGATTTCGCCACGGTTCCACTTAGTTCGCAAACGTACTGGGAAACCCCATTGGAGGGCATCAAGGTTGCTGGAAAGAGTGTTTCCCCTACCAAGAAGGTCATCTATGATAGTGGAACCAGTTTGTTGGCTGGTCCCCTTGCGGAAGTCAAGGCCATTGCCAAAGCGGTTGGAGCGACTCCCAATCTGACTCTGGCCAGATCATTGGCAAAAGTCCTGGGATAATAAAATTCTATGGCTTGTGTGGCTTCCATTCGCGCCAGCTCAGTCCAGTCCTGATTACCGTTTCCAGTCCATTCCAGTGTTACATTATTTCCAAATGGAGATTTGGATCGGCCCAGAGGACGAAAACCAAATTGTTCCCAGTCAGGTTCTTGAGCCGACGGAAACAAGGTCAGATTCAAAAAACTGTGATCCGGCAGTGGAGCTTCGCGAACCGCTATATCCAGAAGGTCTGTATCCAATTTAAAATAGGGCTCAAAGGGCACTGCGGCCTGCACTGATGGTGATAGTTTGAAAGTGTCAATCCCTGTGAACTGGTCTTCATTTACTTGAATCAAATAGGCATTGTTAGGCACATATGCAACCACTTCTGCGCCAAGCCCTTCCAACTCGTCTCGGAATGACCTGTCGATTTTTGACTTGGACTGAACCAAAAAACTACGGGTATCAGCAGTCGATTTCAGATGTTCCGGGATGTTTAAATTTCGATTGGATTTTGTATCTATAAGCGCATTGCGAAGCAGAATCCCGGATTCTGACCGAGATAGCTCCGATACTGACAAGGCAGAGTTGCTGAGGCGGTTCGGATACCTGGGATCATGGAATGTATCGCTGGAAGCTTTGGCTCCTGTCGCAGGATTGGGTCGCCGGAGGGATTGCAATTGATGATTTTGACTCTCCTGCGCCTCTGTTTCCTTATCGGAATTCTCAGCTTGGGCTTTGCCGGGTCCAGGCTCGGATGAAAATCCTTGCGCCATTTCTGTTGGATCGTCCCCAGCGCTATTAAAAGCTTGCTCCAGGCCGACTGAATTGTTGAGCGGTCCACCCGTCTCATTTAATGCGCGCCTTTTCCATTCGGCGCATAAACCGATGACGATTAGGAAAACGACAATTCCTAACCAGTTGAGTTCCTTCCTCATCATACGTATAAATTAGTTAAATTTGAGCATTTGGATTTCTCACTCGAAACCCGGTGACGATGAACACGCTTTATTAATCAAACATTTGGTCCATCGAACTCGCGACTGTTATTGATTTCAAAATCAATCCAAAGGAATAGGTTCGTAATTTTCTACTACCACTTCCGGATTGGCAGGATCTCCGGTCAGACGAAGCGTTGCTTTGACAGCTGACTCCCCCGTAATCTGATAGTTAGTGACCAATAACCGGTAAGGTCCTGGATCAGTAATTACAGATGAAGGCGCAGGCGCCAGTGATTGCCCATATGCATAAACAGTAATTCTTGGAGTGTCTGCCTTCAGTAGTGAAAGGATCCTTTGAGGAATTGCCTCATAGGCTTCATCAGTGATTCCAAGTTGTGTTTGCGCCGCAGAAGCAGTGTTTAGAAACGGAGACTGTTCAGATAGCGCTGGGGTGGAAAGTACATCTCCCAGCAGCCTGAACACTCCAAAAGGTCTCTGACTTTGAGCGTCAATTAAACTAGTCACAATATCCCGCACCTGTGGCCGGTTGGGTAAAGCGCTAGGTTCGATGATGATACGGCTGATATGAGGTTGACCCTTCACCAGATCCATATTCGTCCAGACCGGGACGCCAGATAAGATTGCTGACCATGCTGCGATATTTGTCTGATTGACACCCAGGAGACCGCGATTGGCATTATCGTCAAACCCCGTTGAAAAAAGGTCTGTTAAATACCAGTCATTTGTCGGATGAGTCTGTGGCAGGCTTGCCCATTCAGTCCATTGACGCAAATTAGCCACACGAGATTTTAAATATACTGTTTGCCACGCAGTTCCGCGGTGTACTCTTCCAATTGTTCCTAATGAAGGAAACTTGGACGCCGGGAAATTCCAGTCATCCGAGCGACGCACCAAGGGATCCTTAAACGCTATGTCATAAGATCTCAGATCACTGGTATCCGTTTTAAATGGATTGCCTCCCCAGGGATTATATCTAGCGTTTAATCTTCCAAGATTTGAATTGGTAATCGTCATGGTTGGCAACACCAACTGTAAATTATCCTGCCGCTGCAAATCTGTGAGATCCTGTAATGTGTAGTGGACCAACGGATCGTTCGCCTGCCAGGATGTTGTCTTGAACAGTTTCCTGGACGGACTGAACGGCGCCTGATGTTCCAGACTTCCTCGGTTTTGCCTTTGGATCTCTGAAAATGGCGTTCCGAAAATCGGTGTTAAACCTCGGAATGCCAAGAAAAAGTCGATGGACTTCTGCTTGTCCTGACCTGACACCGCCAACTGGTCCGCGCTTCTCCAGACACCGTCTGGTACATCGGGAGCGCCTGAAGAAATTGCCAATTGCAGGTTGATACCTTCAGTCGGTGTATTGATGGTGTTGTTCACCCGATTGGTCAGCCAAAGCTGACCGTTAAATGAACTTCCACCAGCTACCGGATTTTGATTACCAATCAACTCGCTCATCAGATCGAGCTGCGTGATCATGTTATCCAGATTGACAAAATCAACGATTCGGTTGATTTCACGGTCGATCACGACGTACACCAATCGATTCGTGACACCCAATCCGAGGTCAGGCACAGGAAAACGGTTGGCGATCTCGAATCCTGGCGCAGGCCGGTTCGACAACGGTATAAAAGTCGGAGTGGGGTCATTGAAATAGGCAGACTCTGGCAGGAATCGAAAATTATTTGCCAGTGGAACCCGGAATGATGTGTCCCCTTGGGCGCCACTCCATCCCGGCCAGGTGTTAGGTCCGATGTTTTCGGTTTGACTCAATGAAATCTGTGTCGGGAGACCATTTGCCGGCCAGACTATGTTTCCAACGCGATTTGTCAGCGCTGCTGTGATGATGTTGGTCACACGCAGTTCCAGATTTCTGGGATACGCCGTCTGGTAAGAGTTCCAGGCTTCCACTCCTGTATTGATTCCAATATCAAACACGTACATCTGGTTGGTTTGATTCGGAAGTGTACCGCTTCCAGGATTAGGCTTGCGAAGTTTGAGCCTTCGAGTGGTTTGCACTTCCAGCTGCATTTCCAGTTCGTTGAAATTCGGATACCCTTTCTTGGCTCCAATGACCCAAGGCATACCAATTACAATGTCATTGGTAGTCAGAAGTCGAAGCTCTGAAGGATTTTTCAGATCCAGCCAACGCCGGTTGAGTACTTGTTCAAAATTATTGGTAACCGCCTCAAAGCCTACAAGGAAAACATTGGTATTGTTCCTGAGCGCCAGTTCTGGACGTAAAACGGTGGGAGCAAAGGGTTCGTTTGCGCTGATATTAACTCGGTTGGTCGTTGCGTCATAAATGTTGGCAGCCAACTGAAACGCACGATGCACGGCAGCGTTGTAGTTGTTCGTTGGCCAAATCATGACATTTGTCAGTTCAAGATTGAACTGGGACTGCAAAATCCGGTCACCTGCAAGTTCAACAAATTGTTCGGGCGACCAGGATTGGAAGTTGGTGACTCCAAAACCAATCCCCTGGCTCTGGTTGTCAAAATTGACATTGATTCGGGTGTCTCGTTGCGCGATAGATTCCACTCCCATCTGAGCCATCAACCGGTAAAATGTATAACGGTCATGAGAACTCAATCCCAATTGCATCGGAATGGCCAGACGGTTGACAAAACCAGTCGAAGTAATTTGTGGGTTGAACAATTCTTGTGGATCAAAAATGGCATTTGTGTTCTCAGCTCCAGGCCATGGACGTCCTGGCTGATCTTCATTTGCCAATGTCAAATTGACGATTGGACCATTATCCGTGTAACCGTCAACCAGATCCATCTGAAAAGCGTTAGCTCCCTGAGGTCCATATAATTGCGTGATAGATGGTTGTGTATTCTGATTTCCACGATAACGATAATTCAACAATGATCGAGCATCGTCGAATGTGATCATTGAACTGGAATCCGATATATTTGCGAAAGCATAAGAATATCTATTACCCCAGGCATTGGTGTTCAATTCACTCAGAAAACCAGCGAGGTTGATTTCCCAGGAACCAACCCCCTGATTTCTCCAAAAACCATTCAAGTTGGGGCCAAGATTCTTGGCATCGTTGTGGATCCAATTTAAATCCAATGACTTACCAGTCGGAGCCGCAAGAAAAGCGTAACGTCCAACAAACCGGTTTGTGCCGGAGTGGGGTTGATCTGGATCTTCCAGAATTCCGATCCACTCCGGGTCTCCAACAAATGGACTCAAAGTCAAATTGGTTTGCCCGGCATCATTCACTTCCGGAAGCAACCCGTTAGCTTCAAACTGTCGGTTCCGATTCAAGTCGTGAAAGAATCGAAAATCCAGGGCTCCGGTCTGATTAGCTCGATTAGTATTTACAAAAACTGGTGGCCGCGGGTCTATCCAAAGGTTTGCCAGTGTCCGACTCAACTGATCAACACTCGCAAGTGGCGATCCGTCAGGTAACTGGTAAGCCACATTGGTTGGATTCAATGTGTTATCAGAAGCATTAAAACCCTGGTGGTTGATAAAATTGGTAGAGACGAACAAATCATAGTTCAACATGTTCGTAGATTGCTGAACACGGGCCACCCATTCAGCTTGCGCGCGAGCCAAAGCTGCCTCCGCCATGAAGTCCGAATTCAACTGCTGGGTACTGACTGTGACAGACGCTCTTTCCCGACGGCTGATTGCCAGGAAGGCAATTGCCAGAAATGTCACCAGTGACAACATGATCAATGTTGTTACCAGCGCCACACCCCGTTCTTTGTCTCTCCTGTGTAACATGGATATCAAAAAAATTAATTAACAACTTCAGTTCACTTCAAACGCAAATAATCGCCATCAATGAATCTGATTTACAAGTTACCGTTGCGGATCGGAAACATAGTGCGAAACAACTGAATGTTACCTGATTCTCGTTGAAGAAAATCAGCCGCCAAGTCCGGTGATAGAATTCCCGCATATTGTTCTCTCAGTTTAGGCCCCATAACGCCCATGACTAATTCAACAAAAGACGGTATGTTGGGTCCATTGACGACATAATCCACATCCTGCACCCCATTTCCTAAATTACGTTGCTGCGCGACAAACGGCGGAATCTGATCACCAACCACAGAATTAGTTAGATTTTCTAAAAGAATGCCATTCTGGTTATATAAATTAATCTCAAAGTGAACCACTCCTTCAGCCATCAGCGAAACGACGGGTGGAGGCACACTGGCTGCCAGATTGTTGTAGTCCAGAGTACTGATATTATTCCTTTGGATGTTGTCCAATAAAGCAAGCCGGTAAAATGAAGCGTCAGGTGTTCGGGTTGGAGGATTCACCTGCAGCCGGTAAAGAGATCCAACTCCGTTTGTAAAGGCCACTCGATATGCCACAGCCTCCCAATCCCGACGAAATTCCTTCAGGAAAAATAAATCCTGGAAATAAAATTGTTGCTTCGCAGCGCTGCCTGGACTGGTGGGATAATCCAGGTTCATTGCCTGCTGCGTAACATTTGTCACCAGAATTGATGGACGCGCTATTCCAGTTCCATCCTGCCATTCAATGGATCGGATCCGTGACAGATCCGACGATATCAAACTGATCGTTCCCCGTCCGTTCTCCAATAGATCTGTTTGAGCCAGACTTTTAATAAAGGCCTTTTGAGTCACATCGAATGCTTTGACAATAGTCAGCACAATCACCAGTGTCAGCGCTACAACCAGCATCATTTCCACGAGCGTGAAAGCGCTTCTGCCTTTCCTTTTTATTTGAGCAAATCTAGTCATCCCAGAATGAGATATTTTCAGTTCAATCACCAATACGCGATCAGTTTCATTTCTTACACCCGGTTAATTCGCCTGTGGCATGGAAAAGAAGTAGCCGACAATGTTTTGTGTGATATTGGTTTGCACCAATGGTGATTGAACCATGGTTCTATAAACTCGTTTCCGCCGCCCAACGCTCCCGTTGTCCAAAACAGGCCATCGGTACGTTAATTTTAATTCGTAAAAGTTCTGATTCATACTTCTCGCCCGACGCCAATTATTGGTCTGCGCAGCGGTCCCAACAGCAGGAGCCAGCGCCGCAAGACTTTGGTTTGGCGAGTTGGTAAAAGTCAGAGCGAAATTCGACGGAAATGGATTGAATGGTATTATTTCCGCTTGGACTCGGTATTTAAATGCAAAATCAGCGAGGTCAGGATCCTTTTCCCCAGAGGATCCGCTAATTGAACGCACCACTGCATACACCTCATTAGTTACCACATTGGAGCCGGCGTTATCAGAAAATATGTATTTAGGTGTAGTTAACAATGAAACCACACGTTCAGGATTGGAAACAATGTCTGCATTATCCTGAAGCGTCAGCGTTAATGGGGCTCCTGCAGAATTCAAAATATCAATCCTGTCCACCTGATTGAAAAGACCCCGAAAACCTCGGGCCCCATTACGGATCCCTTCCATTAGCAAAGCCGCATCCTGGTTGATTAACGTGTCCTCTCTGTTTTCCTGCTGAACTTGAATACCTTTTGGGAGATTCCCCAGAATTGCCACCAACGCAAATGCGGCAATCGCCATGCTGATGGCGATTTCAACCATAGTAAAACCGGATCTTGAATTCCGCTTTTTGTCTGGAAGTGTGTTAAAAACTTTCATGACGCTTTTAAAATCCTGTCTGTGTCAATTTTGCCCTGAGCGTGGTTTTCTATTCAGGGATCGCAGGTTGCACTGCGTTTGCCCGACCTGTTAGCCAATTTACCTGTATCCTGTTGGTCACCTGATTCGGCTCTACCAATATATCTGGATTACCGGGCACGAATTGAAGATTATCATCTCGCGCCGGGAATACACTGCCTCTAACGAAATCAATGAATTCATCATTTTGAGAAAACAGGCGGCCTTGAGAGTTAAATACAAGCACTGGTAAATTCACCCGCTGGTTGGTCGCTGTTGGAAAGGGGACTGATGCGTACTGTAGAGGTCGATTGGTGGGATTCATTGCTTCCCAGACTGCCGGATCCAGAAACTGAAACTCGCCTGGATCAAAAATCATCCCATCTGGAAGTGTTTTCCAGTCCGTCAGATATTCTGGTTGTTCAGCTCCTGGCTGGTCACCCACCTTGCGACTGCTCATGAGCGCGTAGCCTACCATTTGTTTCCCAAGAACATTCGTGAAAACCCGACTATCGGATCGCTGGGGGGCTGCTGTAAATTGCGAATAAAACGCAGGAGTCGTTGCAATTTCGCTTGGAACAAAAACCATGTAGACAGTAGCGCGATCTTTCAGCGCCACCTGACGAGCTAGAGAAAGGTCATCCAGAATTTGTCGCTGTGCGGCTAATTTCTGGCTGCCTTTTCCCATGCCTTTCAAAGCAGGCAACGCTACTGCAGCTAGAATTCCAATGATGGAAATCACCACCAGTAACTCCATTAAACTGAATGCCGAATTACCAGAGGTTTGAAGTCGTCCGGCTCCAGTTTTCAGAGTTTTCAATTCAACTCGCATGGGTGGGTGAAATCTCAACATTTTGGACTCCTGTTCTTAAAATAAAAGAATCTAAAGCAGGCTTTGTGGTTTAACTCAACCTGTTCGATCAATTGTTGTCCTGCTCTGAGCTTATTCCCAGCTGGTAATATTATCTTTATTCACACCTTGCACAGCGCTCATGTTAGCGCTAGCGCTGCTGTCAGCTCCGAACGACCATACCATGGAAGTGGCTCTCACTTCGAAGTTGTTTCCTGTTCCAGCAAGCCCAGGCATTCCATTGGAAACGGTTCCATTTCGATAAAAGGCATCCCGGCAGTTGTCATCCGCATTTAAATCAATGGTGATAATGTAAGGATTCCCCCACGGATCCCTCCAAACTAGATCAGGTCCCACGCCAGGAGAATTCAATTGGGATGTTTCCTTAATATCGATGTAGGTGTTTTTGTTATAATTCAGTTTATGGTTGGCGTTCACCGTTGCCGTTCCCTGATTTGGGCCGGATCTGTATTCGGGAATTGCCGCTAGTATGGCAACCAGGTCTGAATTGTTTCGTTGCTCATTAGGCGGGACTCCCAAGGTTTGGATTTGTGGAAGATCTGGCCAACCTGCGCCGTTTACGCCACCTGTCCCCACTCGGGATGTTCCAAAAGTGAAGTCAGGGCTCTGTTGAGTTAAGGCTGTCCGTATAGCTGTAGAG
>JAUIHU010000175.1 GCA_030432175.1 Verrucomicrobiia bacterium
GGATCCTTCTTGATCCCCATCACCCAATGCCGTATCAGGCTGAGTCAAATCCCTTAAACCTGGCGCTCCATCTGTCACTGGAGGTTGATCCATTTGATCCTCGCCTTCGTTAATCTCCGGGACGCTGGATTCATCCACATCCAACAGATACAATCTATCCAACGGGTTTGAACTGGAATCCCCCCGAGAACCCGACTGGGCAAAACTCGCGAATCCACCTAGGTAAATCCCTGTGGTTAAAAACAGAGCCAGCAGGAACAGGATGGCAATTTTTGTCTTCATTAAAAAGTGTCCGAATTTGTGGTCCTTTTCAGAGATCAGTCTATTGGCTCAGGGAAATCAATTCCTCGCTCAATCTCAATATCAATCTCCAGTGGCTTGATACAGCTATTTGACTCCCCCGAGGTAGAGCATGTGAGTTCCAGCATAACCCCGAATTCGCACCTCGACCGAATCTCGAGTCACTTGAACGCACTCAATATCTATCTCTCCAGCGCTGGTCTTCACGGCAGCAGACTCCCCTTTCTCAAAAGTGCGTCCGTTGATCAAAGCAATACTCCCGCCAATGATCCCTTTAACTTTAAAAAGACTTAAATCTGGTTTAGATAGATCTGGCTCGTTCGCTTTTTTGTCAGACCCGGATTTGCTTGTTTTCGGCGTTGATTTCAACTGCCTGCGTGTTGATTCTGGAAAAAAAGGATCCTTCCCCTGCCCAATTTGATTGGAAAAAACCGATATAGGAAAAGCTTCCTCATCAGACTCACCCGCAGCTTCTGCTTCTACTGTGCTTTCATTTTTTGAAGAAGCTGAATTTTGTCCGAGAGTTCCCGAAACTCCGAGCCCTAGAACAATCATCAATCCCCCGATCCAAACAACTCGAATCCGGCTCAAGAAATCCAAATAATTCACAATAAGATTCGAAATTTTCATCATCATCTCAATACCAAGGGACCCCTATCATCCATGAAGCGTTTGGCAAAATCAGCTTTGTATATACGTGACGGTTATGGAGCATTATCCGCATTCAGGACTTTAGTTAATGCAACAATCTGCATTTCAAAATTTAATCGTTCATTCACTCGCGGCGTTTTATCTGCCGAATCATCCACAGAATTGTCTGAGTCACCTTCAGGACCGGAGCTTTCTACTACCTGACCATCCGACCGGTACATCCTGAAACTCTGCACTCTCAGGTATGGATAACTATTTTCAAAATCGGCCAGAAATGTTCCAAAATCATGGTAATACGCGCTGCCTTGCACCGTGTAGCTGACAGATTTGTAAGGCTCAGGAAAACCAGGAATCATACTTGACGGCCCTATCACCCAGTCGCGCCCAGTGTAGATAATCCTGACCCGATGTCCATTGTTACGGATAAAATCCGTTAACTTGGTAACAACCCAGAAATACAAATCTCCTGAAGCCATATAGGCTTCTTTTTCGGACAATTGTTCTTGAAGATCCTGCAACTCAATTTGCTTTTTCTTCATTCCGTCCACGAGATCTTTCGCATTGTCCACCTTTTCCACCAATGAATCACGCTTTTTATCCAATGTGGCCAGATGGTCCTTCTGCATTCCCATCACGGAATACCACAAGATCACCACGAGCAGCGCCGCTCCCAGGCAAATCGCTGTTATATTATCCTTTTGCTGCTTGGTAAATCTCACTGTGCGCCCTCCTCTTTAGCCGCTTTGTCAGCCTCATATTTTTCTCGGCTTAACCGGATCAACTCCTCGTTGAATATCTCATCTTCGCGTGTAACCAATGGGAATTCGCAGTCGATCTCCAGATTCCGGTAACGCACAGAGGTAATCGGATCAACCAAAGGACTTGAGACTTCCTGTAAAGTCACTTTTCCCGGAACAACCTCTTCATCCTCTTCGGATTGACCAAAAAAGCGATCTTTAAATCGAGATTCAAGCGTACTTTTGAAAGCAAAATAATTCCAGTCATCCCCACCATCTCCGTAATCGTAGGCCTGGATTGTAAAAATCGTACTTTCAGTTGATCTTCCAGGACTGCCTGCCTTTTCCAGAAGCCCTGTTTTCTTATCAATCTTATTGTCCTTCTGCTTCTCAAGCGTGAATTTCTGCGAGCCGGTCACTTGGGTAACCTGAACGTTGTTCACCATGCAGAATTGAAGTTCATCCAACGTCGGCGCCCAGAGAAACCTCTCTCTGGCAAACTGTATCAATGCTCGGTTTTTGTTTTTTACCTTTTGAATGTCGCTCTCCAAAGCCAACGCCTTCTTGTAATCCGAATCGAGTTTCTTCCACGTGGATTCCAAATCAGCAATTTCAGAACTACGTCCCATAATGGTCCATTGAATCGACCCGACCCAAAGAACAAAGATCGCAACAATCGCTCCTGCGATGATCCCGGCCCGCTTGACAGGATCTCTGCGACGCCTTTCCCGCTCCTCAATCTGTTCCGCCAGTAAATTTAGTTTAATCGGCATAACGTACTTTGCTCAGGGAATTTCTCTGGGTTCATCAGGCGTTCACCAAACTTACGGCTCCTCCAATAACTCCCCCCAGCTGAACCGCATCCTCGTCAATCTGAGGGAAAGAGCCCCCACTCGTATCCAGTACACTTAACGGATTCCATTTCTGGCATGGGATCATCAATTCAGTCTGTAGGGAATTAACAATAAAATCAGATTTAGCTGACCCTCCAGATATGAATACCTGAGTCACCGGAGTGTCTTGCTGATGTTCAAAAAAATCAATAGACACGCGTAATTCCTGCCCCAGGTTAGAAAGTTGAGACTCCAACATGGATTGAATTTCAGGCGGCATTCCCAATTTAATCGCCTCCGCTTCCTGATACCCTAAATTCAGCGCTTCAGCGAGCCCTCCGGTAAATTTATCTGCTCCCAATGCCAGAACACGGTTCAGCGACATTTCACCTTGTTTTAAAATACTGATAGTCGTGTTTTTGAATCCAATATCAACCAGCGCAACGGTCTCATCAGCAAATACTTCTGGATCTGCCGACTCAAAAGCATTGATCGTTTCCACCAAATGAATGCCAACGTGGTCCAGCCCGGCTCCGATGGATTTACAAGCAGTCTGCAAGGTATCAATCAATTCATCACGAACTCCCCCGACTAACACCTTCCGAGGAGACTGGGATCGAGCAGTCGATTCAGTCTCGTCTGCATTTGCCGGATCTCCCGGAACAAAAACATCGAAGGTAAAATCCTTGAGTTCCTGCTGCAAGTGCTTCTTGGACGCAAATTTTATCATTTGCCTCAAGTCAGACAAATCTCTGGCAGGCATCTCAACTTGTCTGAGAATGGATTCAGAAATACCGATGATGATCCCCATCCGTTTTGGTTTGTGTCCCAGTTCTTTGAGAAGATTTTTCAGATGAGAAGCCAGAACAGGAGCGTTTTCCGGTTTAATTCCTCCCTGCAAAACAGGAGTATCCTGGATGGTGTAGGATTCAAGGATGAGTTTTCCAACGCCTTGAGCCTTAACCAGCGCCGCCTTTGTGGACTTTGATCCTAAGTCAATGGCAACAACTCGATCCTTAAAAACTTTTTTTCTTGGGGTTGGCAAGGCCATATCTATTGCGTAGACAGTTCTATTACATTTTTCAAGCCAGAATGATTGAAACCTAAAGTTTCACATTTTTAATGTTCTGAAAAAACAATATCTTTTGAAACAAGGCATTATTTGTACCATTCAAATTTGAGAATTTATTCCTGTTTGAGCCTATTCCGTAACTTCATTCTTCGCTTCAGCGTCGTATCTGGTTAGAATGACTGCGCTCGAACCCATTTACCCAATGAACCTATTCCCTCAGGGATCAACTGCTTTCAGCGCTAAGTCCATCGCCGGTACCAGTCAGGCAGCTGCTGAGCGATTCTCAGCCGCTTACGTGGAAACCGGCGATCCGGCTGAGTTGTCTCCTGAAGACGACCTGGTACTCGTCCAGAGCACCTTGGATGGCGATTTGGAATCATTTACCCCTCTGATCACAAAGTACCAGTTAAAGGTCCGCAACCTGGCTCGCAGGTTTGCCAATTCCGAGAGTGACCTGGAGGACATCAGCCAGGAAGCATTCATGAGAGCATTCAAGAAACTGGCGACTTATCGTGGGGAAGCCCCTTTTGAACATTGGCTGATGAGACTCACCACCAGAGTATGCTTTGATTTTATCAGAAAACGCAAATCCAGGCCTGAAACCTATGCAGTAGAAGATTCTACAATGGAAAGATTGCTGCACGAAGACAGTAACCAGCGCAGCGATCACGAAGCTCTGGAAGACATCGAAGCCGCCAGAACACTGGTTCATAAATTAATGTCCCAATTGCAACCAGAGGCACAAATGGTGCTGACTTTGCAGGAGCTTGAAGGAAAAACAGTTAAAGAAATTGCCAAACTGACAGGCTGGTCTACCTCGTTGGTGAAAGTCAGAGCCTTTCGAGCCAGAGCACAGTTGAAGAAGCTACTGAAACAAACAATGACCGAACGTTACATTTAGAATTAATCAAAGACAGCTCATCCTGAAATCCCTGGATAGCCACACCTTGAGCAGGTTCAACTGTCACTTCAGTAAATGTTACCAGAGCTGAACAAAAGACACTAAAAAGTTATTCACCAACTCATTTTTGAGAATTTTAAAGAAGAACACCAGAAACGGTTATAAGATCATGAAAACCCATCGCATTCCAGGCCCATCGAATTTCGGAAATGAAAGTTCTGCCAGGAACATTCGCCGAACTCCTGACTGGGATCAGGTTCAGTCGAGGCTGTTCGAACTCACCCGACAGTCCGACCATCTTAAGAATTCCTCGGATGACTTCGATATATCGCATGCGGTGATGGCGCGGATTCGGTCCGAAACACCAACCTTTGAACCCGCTGAAAATTCTGCTGAAACTTTCTGGGTGCAAGCGCTCTGGAGAGCTGTGGCTCCATGCATGCTGGTCACTCTGGCTTTAACTCTGTGGACCGTTGTAAACCCTGCCAAGCCTTCCAATGAAACAGTAGCTCCACTCGCAGTTACCTTGGAAGAAACCATTACAGCTCCACTCGAGCCATTGGAACTACCATGGTAAATTCCCTTAAAATCATTAGCGCAATCCTGGCCATATATGGAGCCGGCTTTTTAACGGGCTCCATTGTAAAGTGGTCCCCTATCCCCACTCAAGGAACGAAAACTTCCGATCCATCCGCTTTTCAATCATCAGGCGACCCAGATGCTTCTTCTGCAGATCAGATGAAGGATCATGATGACGATAAACGCAGAGAATGGGACAAATCCAGGGATCGAGGGGGGCGTGGACGACGTGGCCCCGGAAGAGGATGGTCGCCCGACCCTGAAAAAATGGCCAATGATTTTGTTCAAAGTCTGGATAGAAAACTGGAACTGGAACCCAGCCAGGAAACCAGATTACTTCAGGTTTTTCAGGAGAGTCATGAGAGAATGAAAAACCTCAGAGAGGAACTTGATCCAAAAATGCGGGCAGAATTTCATCGAGTCCACGAGTTTATCCTTGAGACATTGAATGAATCTCAAAAAGCAGCCTACCTGAAAGACCTTGAAACTAATCGATGGAACCGCGGCCGTCGCCCACCACCGCCCCCCGACAAAAAGCATGATGATCAAGGAAAGCCGTCCCCTCCCCCATCCTGCTGAATCTTATAGTTCCATCTCCATTTCTTAAGAATCCCGGTCATGCTTTGAATCTGACCGGGATTTTTTTCTGCTCACCCCAAAGACATTAACAGAACTGTCCTTGCTATTTGACTCCAATCCAGAACGGGGCGATATTCAGGTTCTTCTAATTTTTAAAATAGTTGTTTTCCAGGGAGGATGATAGCGAAAATTGATTCTTCAGTGGTCCACGGGATCGACGCATTCCCGGTGGAGGTAGAAGTTCAGGTGACTTCGGGCGACATACGTATTGTCGTAGTCGGGTTGCCTGATACGGCAGTCAAGGAATCTAAAGACCGCGTCACGGCGGCTCTGACCAGTAGTGGATTCAGAATTCCAATTGGAAGGTCTGTAATCAACCTGGCTCCGGCGGATGTGCGCAAGGAAGGACCTTATTTTGATTTACCTATAGCAATCGGCATGCTTTCAGCCAGTGGGCAGATCCAGGCCAGAAAGATCAACAACTACGCAATGGTTGGAGAGCTGGCATTGAATGGAAAAATCCGCCCCGTAAAAGGAGCATTATCCATAGCTCTTTCTTTCAAAAAACTGGGCAGGAAAGGAATGCTTATCCCGGCTTCCAATGCAACCGAAGCCGCCGTTGTCCAGGATTTCGAGGTAATCCCGGTTAGACACCTTCTTGAAGCTGTCAAGTTTCTGGATGGCGCCGCTGACATCGCAGCAGTCAAATTGAAACCGGATCATTTTCTCAATATCGCAGGCAACCCAGGCCATCGTAGCCCAGGACAGCCCGATTTTGCAGATGTCAAAGGACAAGAAACAGCCAAACGAGCTTTGGAAATCGCGGCAGCGGGAGGACATAACACGTTGATGATCGGACCTCCTGGTTGCGGTAAATCAATGCTGGCCAAGAGATTTGGATCTATTCTTCCTCCGCTGAACCTGCAGGAATCTCTGGAAACCACCCAGATCCACAGTATCAAAGGAATCCTTGCCAAAGGTATGGGACTGGTCCGAAACCGCCCCTTCCGTTCGCCTCACCATACGGTCAGCGATGTCGGATTGCTTGGCCGATCCGCTTTTCCAAATCCAGGTGAAATCTCAATGGCTCACCATGGGGTTCTTTTTCTGGATGAACTCCCTGAGTTCAGCAGGCGGGCGCTGGAAACACTCCGCCAACCTCTGGAGGACGGTCAGGTTACCATTGCCAGGGCGGCAGGATCCTGGACCTTCCCTGCTAATTTCATTCTGATTGCAGCAATGAACCCCACGCCTGACGGCAAACCGATATCAGAATCCAGATCCAGTCCCAGAGAGATACGCCAGTATTTATCCAAAATTTCAGGACCACTTCTTGACCGAATGGATCTGCAAATAGAAGTCGCAGCGTTGAGCTACAGGGATTTGGAATCTGAAGCGCCGACAGAATCTTCAGCAACAATCAGAAACAGAGTTGTGAATGCCAGAAATATCCAGAAGGAACGCTTTGCCAGCGCCCATTCAAGTAATTTGACCAATTCCAGAATGAGTTCGACCGAAATCAGAAAATTCTGCACGCTCAAATCCGGAGGCAAATCCCTGCTCCGCAACGCGATGCAAGAATTACAACTCAGCGCCCGCGGACATGACCGGATACTTCGAGTCGCCAGATCCATCGCTGACCTGGAATCCAACGAACATATTCAGGAAGACCACCTTGCAGAAGCCATTCAACAACGCGCTTTAGATCGAAATTACTGGGGCTAAAGTTCTCCAGAATTCATAAAAATCATGCTTTAGTATGATTAAATTTACTTGCAAAAAATCAGATCCGGTTCATGATTACGACGATATTTGAATTTTACCGGACTCGGTAATACCGTGTGACTAGTGGACCGGCCTGAAATAGAAACCAGTTGCGTTTCGCCAATACACAGGACCTCTCCAAAAGACAAGTGTGAACTCCCCCTCCAAAGGCCGGTTCGCTAGTTTACACAACTTCTATAAATGGTTTGCGGCAAACGGTTTCTTCGATTTTCACTAACTGTTCCGGGGATCTTGCCGATATCAAAACTGACTTTGAATGCGGTTCCGGAACAGCTTGTATCGAAACTGTGTCTATGATGCCCATTGTTGCCGCAAAGCTTGTGCCACATCGACAAAAGCCTGCCCTGCCGGAGATTTAGGCGCAGCCGCTGCCACAGGCTTCCCTTGATCTCCGCCTTCACGGATTTCCACAAAAATTGGAATTTCCCCTAAAAAACTGGCTTCCTGACGCTCTGCCTCTTTGCGACCACCTCCATGGCCGAAGATCTCCACACGCTCTCCCGTCGATGTTGTGAAGTAACTCATATTTTCAATGATCCCAAGAATGGGCACATTTACTTTTTGGAACATGGCCATTCCCTTACGCACCACTCCCAGTGACGCCTCCTGCGGTGTGGTCACAATCACCCCTCCATCCAGCGGCGCGGATTGACATAGGGTCAGCTGCGCATCTCCAGTTCCTGGCGGCAAGTCAACCAGCAAGGCATCCAATTCACCCCACTCCACAAAGTTCAGAAATTGCTGAATTGTTTTCACAATCATAGGACCTCTCCAAATCACAGGAGTATCTCCCTCCAGCAAAAAACCCATGCTCATCAATCGCACCCCATGGCTTTCCAGAGGGATGAGTTTTTCATTAGGAC
>JAUIHU010000176.1 GCA_030432175.1 Verrucomicrobiia bacterium
GCACATTGCTTCAGCGCTCGATGGTTTTCGGCGTGATGTATGGCGACTGAAAATCACTGAAGGCGCTCTGATTGCAGTCTTTGGCCTGGTGGTTTCCTACCTCACCGTTTTTGTCCTGGATCGATTTGTTGAAACACCGAGAGAATTGAGGGCGTTAGCGTTGATAGCTGGAGCTTTCGGATGTTGGTGGGTCGCTCCTTTGAAATGGTATCGCTGGATCTGGAAACGCAGAAGCCCTTCCCAACTGGCCCGTCTTGTGCGGGACAAACAACCTCGATTCGGTGATGAGTTGTTGGGTATCGTTGAACTCACTCAGCCCGGAACCAATAACGATTTCAGCCCCAAACTGGTTGAAGCGGCTATGCAACAGATGGACGAGCGCCTGGAAAGCCGATCATTGGCCGACGCTGCGCCGGACTCATCAAGACGGTTTTGGTCATGGTCCACTGTCATACCATCATTGATAGTAGTGACGCTTTTCATCATAGTTCCAGCTGCATCAAAAAACACTTTAGTGCGTTGGGCGACTCCGTGGAAATCTGTGCCACGATATACTTTTGTTCAGGTTGCAACCCTTCCGCAAAACCTGATCACGGCTTACGCTGAACCCTGGAATCTGGATGTCCAACTCCGGGAAGAAGCGCAGTGGAAACCTGAACGGGCCTTGGCTCAGTTGACGCGGCGCGATGTCATCGAAGCGGAACTGAATGATAGTCAATACAACTTGTCCATTCCTCCACTCACTCAGCCCGTGGACATGCAGATCCGAATCGGTGACTTCAAATCGCAGGTTCGAGTCACACCGAAACCCCGACCGGAACTCAAATCCATTCAGGCGCAGATTCGACTTCCGGATTATTTGCAGCATGAGAAGAATGTTGTGGTGGATGCCCGTAGTGGTTCCATCTCTTTTGTAGAAGGTTCCAGTCTCAATCTGAGCGCCACCGCAAGTCGCGACCTGGCCAGCGCCTGGCTGGATGGAAAGTCTATCCATGTGAATGGCGACCAATTGAGTTCTGAATCCATCCAAGGCGCCCCTGAGCAAGAATTGATTTTAAACTGGGAAGATGTCCATGGACTACAACCCGCAACACCTCAAAGACTCCAGTTGGATCCTCAACCTGACCAACCTCCATTGGTGGGGCTTGCTCAAATTGAAAACAACGCCATCCTGCTTTCGACCGAAACACTTGTCTTTGAAACGCAAGTCAGTGATGACTTTGGGATTCAGGAGATCGGATTGGAATGGCAAGGGATCAAGGACGTTTTGGGAAATCTCGAGCCAGCTTCCGGTTCACGTCGAATTGCAGCAGGAGCGCCAGAACAGACCACACTCAATGCTCAGGCAACATTCTCCCCGGAGCGAGATGGAGTCGCGCCTCAGAGTCTCCAGATACGCGCTTATGCATTAGACTATTTTCCGGATCGTGAACCGGTTTATTCTCCATTGTTAACCATCCACGTATTGGCGCCGGAAGAGCATTTGAAATGGTTAACCGATCAGCTGGAACAGTGGTCCAGCGCCTCGCGAGAAGTCTTCGAAACCGAGATTCAGCTCAATCGAAAGAACCTTGAACTTTCCATGATGGATCCCGAAGAACTGGAGACGGCAGAAATAAAAGAGATCTTAAAATCTCAAGCCGCTGCAGAACAAGCCAACGCAGCTCGTCTGGAGGAACTGATTGGAATCGGGAAAGAATTTGTCCGTGAAGGAACACGCAACGAGGAATTCACCGCTGGTCAATTAGGTAATCTCGCGACGACTTTGCAGGAACTGGAAGAAATCGCAGAACGTCGGATGCCGTCCGTGGCTGAATTATTATCCGAGGCTTCCAATGCTCCGGTGGAACCTCCTCAGGGAGAAAGTGAAGAAGAAGAAGAAACGCCGAATGAAACTTCGGATGCCATTGTGGATCGCTCCCTTTCCCAGGAGGCTGCCATCGCGGAAGCTGAATCTGAAGGGGCAGAAGATGAGGAGGAGGAATCTGAAGAAAAGCCTAAACCGCCGAAAGCGCCGAGTGTGGCTGATGTTGAATCTGGTTTTAACCCCATCGAAGAGCCTGAAGAAAAAGAGGACGAAGACGAAGAGACTGAAGATGAACCAGCGGCTCTTGGAGCATTGGGGCTACCGGTCTCGGTGATTAAAGGCAGCGGACCTCAAACTGCGTCAGAGGATTCGGAAGAAGAATCGGATTCATCGAAAATGAAGAAAGAATCCAAAACCGCCGAGCTGACAGAAGCCGCTGTTGAAGAGCAACGCAAACTATTGGAGGCATTTTCCAAACTCTCCGGAGAAATGAAAGAACTCCTTCAAGGATTTGAAGAAACGACATTTGTCAAACGATTAAAGGCTGCGTCTCGTCGTCAATTGGCCATGGCTGATGATGTTAATATTTTGGGAGGTTTTGGCCTGGCTCCTGATCAGGCAAGTTCGACTCGAAAAGAGAGAGAGCAACTGCAGGAAAAAGAGATCGGAGAATCTAAAAAGATTCTGACATTGCTGGAAGATATGATGGCGTATAATGAGCGCCAGCCTACAGACAAGTTCATCCGGGTCATGGATGAGATTCAGCAGGACAATGTGATTGGTCAATTGGAGGATCTTGGAAAACAAATCTCTGACAACCTGGTTGGAATTTCAACCATTGAAGCGGAGTTCTGGGCTGACAGTCTGGATCGATATGCCGAGCAACTGGTAGACCCATTGGACGCTGGAGATTCCTCTGAAGAATCTTCTGAAGAGGACGAGGAAGAAGATTCCGGAGAAATCCCCAGCCTGCCGCCTGAGCTTGTTTTGGAAGTGATCCGTGTCATCAACCAGGAAATCGCCGTGAGGGAAGCTACGCGTGAAGTGAACCAGTTAGCTGATTTAAAAGAGAATTCCGAATATTATGAAACGGCCGCGCTCCTGAGTCAGGACCAAGCAAAAATTACCGATAAAACATGGGTGATTCTCACTCAAATGATGCTTTTACCTAACCCTGACGATCCAGTCATTCAAGAACACGCCAACCGCATACGCCAGGCAGCGACGGTCATGGAAGACGTTCAAGATCTGCTGGCAAAACCAGAAACTGGCGCTCCGACACAAGGCGCAATCGCGGAAGTCCTCGAGATTTTACTGCAAACCATCCGACAACCGAACGTTCCTCCGAGTCGAAAAACCAAAGCAGCGATCGCATCAGCTTTGGCATTAATGGGCGTTGGGGATGATTCAATGCAGGCCTCCATTGACACTCGGGCTCCAGCGCTTTCGACCGGAAAAGCGGGGCGGAATTTGCCGGAAGAATTTCAACAGGGATTGGATAAGTATTTCAGTGTTCTGGAAGGAACACGTGAGTTATGACATTCAAGTGTTAAGAAATAAATTTGTCTGATGGTTAAACTTAAAACAAATTTAAATCCACTGTCGAGAATGAGAGGTTCGCTTTTCAGTGGATGGTTGTGCTTTTTGGCTTTGATAGGGATCTGGAACAGCGCCTTCGGTCAAGAGGCGTTGCGTTATGGTGAAGGCGTTCCCCCGGCTGTTCGGTTGATTAACAAGAAAGCGTTGAAGTACATCGCAGACGCTCAAATCAGTGACGGGAGTTGGATCGGTAACCCACCTGGATCCGGTATCACCGGGATTTGTCTGATGGCTTTGATGTCTACCGGTGAGGATCCCGATTTTGGTCCCTATGCGGAGAATGTTCGGAAAGCGATCCGGCGACTGATCCTGGATCAGGATCCGGAAACCGGTCATATCTCAGGAGGGGGACACGGCTCCATGTACCATCATGGATTTGCAACGCTGGCGCTTTCAGAAGCTTATGGTGTGGTGAACGAGAAACTGCTCTGGAAAAATACCGAAGTTCCGATTGAACAACAGCGGTCCATTGGAAAGTCGGTGGAATTGGCAGTTCGATGCGCATTAACCGCACAAGAAAAGAATCCTTACAAAGCCTGGCGCTACTCACCGAATTCGCAGGATGCGGATACGACCGTCGCGGGAACAGTTTGCATGGGATTGCTGGGCGCCAGAAACGCCGGGATCGAAGTGCCGAATAAAGTCATCGAGAATGCGGTGAATTATTTTCAATTGAATACGTTGGACGATGGAAATGTTTCCTATCAACCCACAAACTTTCACGGTGACGGATTAACTCGGACAGCGATTGCTACATTGGTTTATTCCATCAGCAAGCGTAAGCAAACTCCGGAATACAAAGCCGCTGCAGCCTCCATACGTCGCCGCATGGATCTGGATGTTTTTGATCATCCATATTATTTCCGCTACTACATGGCGCAGGCGTTGTTTCAAAGTGACTTTGAAGCCTGGAAAAAATGGAATGCTCGCATGATTGAGCAGATGGAGAAATCCCAGGCCGAGAATGGAAGTTTCTTCAGCGGTCATGGTCCGGCATACGGAACCGGGATGGCTGTTCTGACGCTGGCGTTGAACTATCGATTGCTCCCTGTTTATGAGAGATAATTGGATCCATCCCCTCATCTGCATTCTGTCGTTGTCCGCGCTATGGCAATCTACCGGCCAGGAAGTCAATCGTTTTGGCGCGTTGCAATGGAGGAATGGAGATGTTTTGCCAGGCAGATTGTTGGAGAGTCCTGCTGATTCGGTTCGCTGGGCATCGGATCTGTTTCTGGATGAATTGGAGATCCGAAATGACGTGTTGGAATCAATTCGTTGGGAAACGCCGCTAACCGAACCTGAGGGAGATTTTCTGATCGTCACCAAACATGGAGATCGATTCACTGCTGATTTAAAGCAAGCCGATGCGGAAGCGATCGCTGTGGAGCATCCGAGATTTGGGGATGTCTCCATTGCGCTGGAGTCGATCCGATCCATCACACGCAGAGACAACGAACGGTTGCTGTTTGACGGAGCAACACTCGATGCATGGAACAGCAGCGCCACAGGGCCTATCAAAAAGCTCAGATATGCTCTTTATCATGGGAACTGGCAATGGGATGAAGATTTCCCGGACCTCCGAACATTGAAGCCGCACTTGGTCGGATCTTACCCGAGCGGCTACATACAGACCGAACTGGGAGGGATGGCGCGAAAGTTTGCCATGATCTTTGAAGGCGAGATTGAGATTCAAACTGAAGGCGTGCATTTGTTTCAGCTGCGAGGGGACGACATCGCCCGGCTTTTTCTGAATGAGCAGTTGTTAATGGAAGCCGGGCGATCCAGTATTGGGACGATTTCCAAATCAATCCAATTGAAGCCGGGACCTTGCCGGTTGAGGTTGGAATTTTTGAATTATGGAGGAGCAGCTTATGCAGAGGCCAGTTATACCAATCCAGACGGAAGACGAGTTTCTTTATCGGGAGACAACCCGAATGTCGGATGGTTCAATTCCAAAGACCTGGTTCCTGAAACCGAAGAGAATCAGGCAGAACTCAGTCATCGGTTGAATCTTCCAGATCAGTACGAAATTCTGATCGACCTTTCTTCCAAGAAGGAACCCAGATTCGTGCTCACGCTGGGCGAAGACAATACCGGCATTGGATTTCGTTCTTCATGGTCATTGGAAACCTGGGACAACGAACTGATTTTACTCAAAGATGAAATTTTCCAGTCCATACTGACCCTGGACGACGATCAGGATCGGGTTCAGTTAAGAATTCTGGCTGATAAAAAAGCGCGACGATTGTTATTGCTGGACGGAGAGCGGCAGTTGATTGCTGAGTTTAACAATTCTGATGCGGCTACGGGGCTTTCGGAATTGCGATTGAGAAATCGTGGTGATCATCTCCATCTCGATACGTTAAACATACTGGAGCGAGATCCGGCTCAAATGCTGGCCCTGGAGGAGAGAACCGAATCGATATTCTTCTTCAATGATGGAAGCTTTTTCAATGGCATTCTGCTTCACGATCAGAACGCAACAGTGATAACGAATGAAACAGCGCAGTTGGAAAGTGTTCGATTGGATCAATTGGACAGGATGGAATTTCTGAATTCAGACAGAGAACCCTCTATATCAGAATCCGGGGTGATGCTGGTATATTCAGACGGATCCATACTCCGTGGAAGTGAAGTGGCTTTGACTGGAGATGCTGTGAGATTGTCCGTGGATTATTCTACGCAACCGTTATTGAATTCTTATGATCATCTGAACTTTATCCGTTGGGGTATCGAGGCTCAGGCCAGCTCTTCAGCGGAAGAAGACGTGTCGAACATGGATGTGTTTCGTTCCCCCAAAGCCACCCTGCATGGCAGGTTGGAATTTAATGAATCCAGTTCGCCTTTGACCTGGAAACCATATGGATCTGAAAAATCGGTTCGTCTTTCAAATCGGTCAGGATTTCGTATCGAACGGAACGCCAGTCAGACTCGACAAGGCGCCTCAATCGATTTGGCAGAATATCCGTCGATCTTACATTTAGTTAATGGAGAAGCATTACCCGGATCGGTCGAACTTTGGGAAGATCAGACGATACAATTTAATTCCCCATTTCTTGAGCAGAATGTCATTCCAGCGTCCGAAATTCGTGCGATTGATTTTTCTTCATCTGAACCTCTGCCGGAACTGAATCCGACACAAAAGGAGCGTGCGTTGACGGTTCCTCGAATGTATCGCGCCAACGCTCCGAGACATTTACTGGTTGCCAGAAATGGAGACATGCTCCGAGGTAAAGCATTGGGAATTCGATCTCAAAATTTGGTATTCGAATCACGTTCCAGAGATTTTGAAATTCCACTTGAGCGATTGAGTATTTTGATTGGGTTGGAAATGGAAGGAGCGTCGTTTGATTCAACCTGGTTGGATTCAGAAATCGATAACCATGGGAAGGTGCGAGCAACCTTGACAGATGGATCTGTATTTGAGTTCACCGCCAGATCCATCCGCGACGGTATGATGACGGGGCGTTCTCTTTTGTATGGGAATCTATCCATCCCGACAGAGTTCATTCGCGAATTGACGATTGGGGATTTTGAAAATTGGCGAAACCGGTTGGTTTATGAGGACTGGAAAATGAAGCCAGCCAAAGAGCCTGATTTTGGTGAAGAAACAGAATCCGCTGCGGCCTCTGGCGCCAAACAGGAGCCATTCGACACATCAAACAGCGTGAGCTCTCAAGCCCGACGCTCCGAGCAGGTTGTGGATCAGTCATCCAATATAAATCTCCCCGCCGTTCAGAAGCCAGTTCCATCAAACGAAAAGAGAGATGGCAGCGTCCTCCTGGGCAGCGTCCAGATCAATCCGACTGAGCGCACACTAAGGTTTCCGGTGATTGTGAATCAGAAAGAAGGTTTGGTCGAATATGCTTTGGTGAGTTCTACGGGCAAGACGCATGAAAGTGTTTTCAAAACGGATACTGATCCGTTGCATATCCATTTGGGATTACTGATGCTCAAGGGAAAACCGGTTTATGCAAAGACATTGTCCGCGGCTCCAGCGGACATTCCACCTGGGGACGAAGTAGAAATTTCAGTTCTATGGGATGAATCCGGGCAGGAGCGGCGACAAAGACTGGGGCGCTTCATCGTCACAACGAACAACGGGAATCCTCTGACGCCCGCTGCATGGCGGTATAATGGTTCGATCATGACACCTGGTGGCATTATAGCTCAAAGCTCGGGATCCATTGTTTCGCTTAGGTTAGATGCAGAAGCGATTTTGAATAATCCACGGCCTGGAAGGTTGAATGATGATTTACATTATGTGAATACGAAGGAGATGTTGGATGGCGAAGGTTTTTTTGAATTAAAAATTAATAATTGAACCACGGAAGGCACGGATGACACGGAATGTTTTTTAACCACGAAAAACGCGAAATTCACGAAAAATTTCATAGCCCTCTGGGCGACCCGTGCGTAGCGAAGGGCGCTAGCCCTGGTGTTCGGTCACGCCCTGGAATTTTGCAACCACGGAAGGCACGGATGACACGGAATGATTTTTGAACCACGAAAAACACGAAATTCACGAAATTTATTTTATGAAGGTATTAATAGGTATTTTTACATCGATATTATTTATTCCAGCCATCTGCCGGGCTCAGGAGGAGGTTTCTTCCAAGACCATTCCAGATCGGTCGGATGTCTCATTTAAGTACGAAGTAGAGAGAGCGATTGATCGAGGATTGGAGTTTTTGCTGGAGGTTCAGAAAGAGGACGGGTGGTGGTCGACGGAAGATCATCCAGCGCTCACCGGGTTGGCGTTGACTGCCTTTATGGGACATCCGAAAGATCGATATCAGGATCTACCTCCTGCGTTACAAAGGGGATATAGTTTTCTGGAAGCGAATGTGAAACCGGATGGAAGAATCTACAGGA
>JAUIHU010000177.1 GCA_030432175.1 Verrucomicrobiia bacterium
CAAGCATTTGAAGTGAATTGAACTGCGAGAGCCACGCTTTTCTAAAAGCGCCCACCAACTTTTTATTGAATTGGGCCTATGGAATATGGATCAAGAACACCAAAATCTGTTGTTAAATTTTAGAATTTAAAGTTTTTCCGAGAAATCAGGGTTGGATGGGTGATGTTGTACGCATCTGCAACCATCGAATATCTGGATTATTGGGCATGGGGATGGTGTTCATGGATAAATTCGTGCCTTTTTGAATTGCAGGATTGGTTCGCGAATCCTGCCAGCGATGAATTTCCGCGTGGCCATCTGCAAATGAAACACTTCCTGCGCCATTATGATAGCTGGCTGGAAAGTCAGCCAGGCCGTAGGACTGAGTATCCGGTTCAGTCGGGTCGTATCCTCCCATATCCACGGCGAACCAGCCATCGTTAATGCTGTCCTCCCGTTCATCAATAGTAACCCAAGCCTGTGAAGGTGAAGGCTCAGTGATTTGGCTGTATTTGAAAAACTTCCTGAAACCTGTTGTGTAAGCTCTGTTTTCTCCCATGTACGAATTCATGGCGGCGCTGCGCACTCTGAGCATGGTTTTCCCATTCACGTCTACGCTTGAGTGGTCCCCAGGGCATTTATAGACCTTGTGGTTTCTGCTAAGATACTCGCCCAGAAGAGATTGAGTGAGATTCTCAATGTCAGTATTGTCCGGGTGTGTCGGATCAAAATTCAACCAACCCGCTACCCAGGTTTCGCTTCTGGCGTCCGGGTTGAATGCCAGCACCACATCAAATCCATCTCGGTTCGGTGGCAGGCGGTCTTCATTATCGTCTGCGTATAATTTCCAACCAACCATCAGCTGTCTCATATTCCCAAGGCAACTGACTCCATGCGCCTTGGACTTTGCTTTCGACAGGGCGGGCAATAGCAATCCAGCAAGGATGGCGATGATAGCTATGACCACTAACAACTCGATCAAAGTAAAAGCGAATCGATTCCCGCTGGAAAAAAATAACCCAGCTTTGTTTTTTCTTTGTGACAGCATCTTTGATGCAAACGCAGCCTGTTCCGTGTTTCGAGTAAGAAGAATTAATAACTCAGACCCTGGCTGCAGAATCGTTGTTTCAAATAACGGGCGTAAACCTGGAACCAAAAAGGTTACCCCGCCGCAATGCCGTGTTGTTATAACAGTCCGAATGAACATCAAACGGTTAAGTGGGGCTTCCCGGATCCCTTTCGACTTCCAGTAAAGGCCTGTCGTCCGGCATCAGTCTCTTGGGATTAGACCCCGGATTGAATAACTAGGTTCAACGACCATGTTTACAATCACGTACATGGCAGGGTAAATTGAGTGGTCCCAACCAAAAATCCGTTAACAAGTTGTATTCAATGAGTTCAAATCTCAAGTCCTATTTAGCTCTGTTTGGTTTTTATTTAGTCGCAGCATCCAGCAACCTGTGGGCTGCGCTGCCCATCCCTGATATTCCGCCAAGAGTGGCTCCTTCTTTCGGCCTGCAACTCGAACCGGACCAGATTTCATTCGCCGGTGAGCGTCTGAAAATTCTTGAAAAGGGAATTCTGGAACTAGAATCAAGTGGCGGAGAAATACAAGGAATGCCTGTTACCTCCTTGACTCCAGATGTCTGGATATTCCACAAGGCAGTTCACACTGCTGTTTCTGGTCATCAGGTTTACGATGACAATGAATGGGAATGGGTCGTCGAGGCATTGGAAACTGGTAATGATCGGCTCGCACAGCTCAGATCAGGCGATATATCCTGGACCCATCAGCCTGGACCTGTCGTGCGTGGATATCGGTCTGAAATTGACGATTCTGTTCAGCCCTACGCACTGGTTTTACCAGAAGGGTTCCATCAGCGAAATGGAAAGAAATGGAGATTGGATGTTTGGTTACATGGCAGGGATAATCAATTGACCGAACTAAAGTTTGTCACACGTGAAAGTCGGTCTCCTGGACCTTATTCTCTGGAAAACGGGATCATTCTCAAACCTTATGGACGGTACTGCAACGCATTCAAGTTTGCTGGCGAGGTGGATGTATTGGAGGCTGTTGAGGCAGTTGAGAAGCTCTATCGAATCGACACAAGCAAAAAGTTGATTCGTGGATTCTCAATGGGGGGAGCAGGATGTTGGTACATGGCCAGTCATTATCCGGACCTCTGGGCGGGGGCAGCTCCGGGAGCTGGTTTTGCGGAGACGTTTGATTATCAACGATTTAGCTCGAAATCTGGCAAGCCTCTACCGGAGTGGGAACAGTTGCTTTGGCGTTGGACCGATTCAACCGAGTATGCTTTGAACCTCTCACACGTCCCCACGGTTGCTTACAGTGGTGAAAATGATTCCCAGATTCAGGCAGCGGAGATCATGGAATCCGCTCTCGGAACTTATGGCATCCCGTTGCGTCACTTGATTGGTCCAGGAATGGGGCATCGATATCATCCTGAAGTGGAGCGTGAAATTCATTCCATTATGGATCGATTAGCAGAACGCGGAAAGCCTTCTGTCCCTGCTCGGGTGCGTATTGCAACCAGCACATTGAGGTATAATCGTCAGAGTTGGGTGGAAATTTTGGAATTGGAACGGCATTGGGACCGGGCTGAGGTAAGTGCGAAGGCGTATCCAGAACACGCGAGAATAGAATTAGACCTAAAAAATGTTAGGCGAATCAAATTGGATCTACAGGCGGGTGAGTCATTTTTCGAGATGGGCCGTCCGATAGAAATCCAGGTTGGTCTTGTCAGTTTGGTGGCGCCGGCGACTCGCTCAGACCTTTCATGGCAGGTTTATTTGAATAATGAGAACGGAAGCTGGCGAGTGGAAACAGAAGATGAAATATCCTACAAATCGTCATTTGCTCAACTAAAGAAGCGTCCAGGATTGCAAGGACCGGTTGATGATGCCTTTCTGGGTGGATTTGTTTTTGTGACTCCAACCGGTGAAGGCTGGTCCCCTCAGCTTTCCCAATGGGCAAAGAATGAAATGATGGTTGCGGCCGTGGATTGGAAATCACAGATGCGCGGAGAGATTCCAATGCTCCTGGACTCCGAAGTCACTGAGAGCGTGATCCAGGATAAAAACCTGATTCTGTGGGGAGATCCAGGTTCAAACTCAGTGATCCAAGATATTTATCAACAATTACCTTTGGAGTGGGATCGGAGCAGGTTTGGTTTTGTAAATATTGAACATCCAGAAAGTACGGTGTTTCATCCTATTGAGGAGGCATCACCGGTTTTGATTTTTCCAAACCCGCTGAATCCAAAGAAGTATATCGTGATCAATTCCGGATTTACCTTTGCGAATGCCGGTTCGATGAGCAACTCACGACAGACTCCGAAGCTTCCTGATTTCGCAGTTATTGATCTGAAAACCGGCGTTCGTGATCGTCCAGAGAAAGGGATTTTGGAGGCAGGATTCTTTAATGAAGAATGGAAAGTGAATCGAGAAATTCCTCTGAGATATTGGGGTAAGGATGCTGCAGCCGATCCACAATGGATTTCATTCAATGAAGCAAATTCAGAGTAAGTCGTGGTTCAGGGCGCAGCGGTAAAGGCATGTGAAAATTATTTCCTGTATCAAATTTTGAATGTGTTGCGCTTAAAAGATAACCCCTCTCCGGAAATCTGTGAATTCGGGAGAGGGGTGCGGGTTATTAAGTAATCCTTTGCTTAATCGTCACAGGAATTTGAGAATTCTAATAAACTCCTTCGACAATTTTCTTCTCCATCATTCCGAATGGACGTACCCCTTCTACTCCGTCCCAGGGATATAGTTCGCAAGGAGTTCTGCGGGAAGCTTCATCACGTTCCAGGAATCGCGGCATGAAAAATTCCTTGGTCAACGTTGTCAACTCGACCCGCCCCAGTTCACCGTATTTCTTGGTTTCTTCAGTTTTGTCAGGGTTAACAATTCTGAGAATAGCGCGAGGTTGAGGCGCATAGTAAGTGACTTTCCATTTGTCTTCTGGTTTCAAAGGACGACTGCAGGCCAGTCCCATCAGAGTATTTCCGTAGGTTGGAACGAAGGCAGCCTGTTCTTCGAGCACTTCCTCGACAAGGAACCGGATCATTTGTGGAGTCATGGAAGTGCCACCACAGAACACTCCTTTGATACCTGCTTCTACCACATCAATTTTGTCGCCCAAAGCTTCCAGCAACTTGGGTGTCGTGAAGAGGCAGTGAATTCCTTTGCGGTTTTTCAATAATGTGACTGCCTGATCAATCACGTGGTCTTTGTAAGCATTCGCCGTATCGAACTCCTTCCGGTCGATCAGCTTTTTCACCCAACGTGGATCAAGGTCGATATGGTAGCAGGACCCTCCTCGGACATTTGCCAAGTGTTCAATCGCTAATCTTAACCTGCGAGGACCGGTTGGTCCGAGCATCAACCATTTGGCTCCTTTGGGAAAAGACTTTTCATCCAATGTGTTTGAGAACTCGCTGTAATCCAGTTTGTGGTCATCCCAACTCAGGCGTTGCTTTGGCATGCCAGTAGTTCCACCAGTTTCGAAAATGTGGAAAGGGCGTTCAGCGTAAGCTTTAGGGATCCAAACTTCATTGGGTAGATCTCGCAACCATTCATCCTGAAAATGCGGAAATCGGGTGATATCTTCAAAGGTTTTGATCTCTTCAAGCGGATTCCAGTCAGATTTAGAGGCCCAGTCCAACCAGAATGGACAACCGGTATCGGGGGAGAAATGCCATTGGATAATTTCGCGCAAATGAGCATCCAATTTCTCTTTTGCAGATTGGATTGCTGGATGAAGCGATGGATCAACGGTGTTGGTTTCAGCGGTCATTTTTTATGAATGGTCTGCATCAGGCGCTTGTTTGAGCGCGTCGGAACTTGATGGTTGGTTGTATTGTGACGGGTGTCCAGTGTTGATGGCAATCCGTCTGTTACAGTTTATTTTTATCTATGAAAGTAAAAATCCACGCGCTCTGATCGTTTCGCAAGGGCAAGAAACGTAAATTCGAGCGCGTGGATGTATTGGCATGTTTGTGACTACAAAAGTCGTTTAATTATTCTCCACCAGCTGATGTTGAGCTGGTTTCGGTGTCCTTGGCTTCAACAACATACAAATGTGTTTGAGTGCCAATGTACAGGGAACCATTTGCAACGATCGGAGTGGAGTAGATTGGCGCATCAAAAAGAACTTCTTTCAGAACTTTTTCTTCTTTATCAGAAGCGAGGATCACGAGGTCTCCATCTTCATCGCCAACGTAGACTTTCCCATCCACGACCATTGGAGAACTCCAGAGGTGTGCTTTCAGGTCATGTGTCCAGTAGTGTTCACCGGTTAAAGCATTCAAGCAGTAGACAAAACCAGTGTAATCAGCTGCAAACAGCAAATCGTTTGTAGGATCAATAGCAACAGTCGAGATGGTGCGCATGATTTTGTCAAACTGCCACACTGCTCCGTCTTTGGAGATGTCGCCTTTTTTAGTGGCGTCGATGCAAGTCAGCATTCCTACACCCTCACCGTGTTCAGGGTCCTGCCCGATTGCTACATAAACTTTATCTTTGTAAAACACCGGAGTGGCGATGATTTCACTTGGCCCATCTGCAGCAGGGTATTTGATCTCCTCACCGTCTTCATCCTTCTTGTACCTTTGAGGCACGCAATCAAATTTCCAGCGCTCCTGAAGAATCATGAATCCATCTTCATCTTCTTTCGCTTCAGTTTCAAAGGCGTAACAAACTCCGTCCCCAGCGCCGAAAAAGATCAGTTGGTCTTCACCAATTTTGCCAGTGGATGGAGAAGACCAGTTACAGTGCATCAGGTTTTGGCTGATTCCAGATCCTTCTTCAGCGATCAATTCCCCGGTTTCTTTGTCCAGCGCTACGAGGCAGGGGGCGAAAGGTGAAGGAATGTTCAAGTGTGACCAATCCTGACCATTAGAAGTAGTAGCATAGATGCGATCTTCGGTAATCAATACCGAGCTGCTTGCAATGTTATGAGGGAAGACACCCAACTCTTCGCGCATGTCAAAGATCCAGATTATGTCTGCATCTGTGGCTGCTGGTTCGATAGGAGCAGCGCCAGGGCCAGCAATATAAGCTCCTTCGTCTTTGAACTCGCCATCATTGCCATCGGCCAGTCCGTTCACATCAAGGCAGAGGACTTCGCAGCGGTTGCTGACCAGATACACACGGTCTCCGTCAACTGAAGGAGAAGAGCAAATCCCAAGAAATTCCCAATCACTGACTTTACCAGCTCCAAGTTTAGGAACAGTCAGTTGCCACAAGAACTTTCCGGTTGCTTCGTCCAGGCAGTAAATCACGCCGCGGTCACCTGTGCGGTCTGGGTTTTTAGGCGATTCATTGTTGGTTCCTATGAAGACTTTGCCATTGGAAACGGTAGTGTTCCCGTAAGCCTGGGATCCTAATTTTGCTACCCATTTAATGTTTTCAGTGGTGGAAAGGTCGACTTCTTCAGAGCCTCGCTTGAATCTCCCAGGGTCAAAATCCAGTGGGATCCCTTTTTCCGGGGAATAAAGGTTGCGATCATTCGTGCGGCCCCAGACAGGCCAGTCAGCTGCCGCGGCCTGAGCGCAAATTCCAGCCAGCGCTGTTACCGCAATCCATTTTTTCAAGTTTTTCATAATCTTTAATCAGTCTGTATTACTGGGATGAATTGTTTATTTTGACGATTTCAGGCGTTTATTATTCGTTTGGTGTCACCTTGATATTGTCAACATACACGCTAAAACGACTTTGTGGAGAGAATCCAATCAAACCAGGCGCTCCCTTTTTATGTGCGTTTTCGTGCTCAGCTTCAATCGTCCAGTCGGAAGGTTCATCTTCATCTCGTGGCCAAACTTTGGCTCTGACGACACCGGAACCATCCTCGGCAATATCGACTCTTGTTTTCAAGCGGTACCAGGTTTTTGCTTTCCAGCGGAATGGAACTGAAACCTTCACCCGCTCATGGTTGGAACTGACTTCAAGCTGTTGCCAGTTTCCAATCAAATTAATGAAGTAACGCTGGTTAATGACTCCAATATTGGACATCATCCGGCGGTTTCCATCCGTCATCACATCAGCCTGAACGGTGTAATTGGCTGCATCTGGATCTCCAATGAAGGTAATTGCACGTTGAAATAGAACATTATCCAAAGTTTTCGTCAGGGCCTTATCTCCATTAATTTCCTGTATTTCCCATTTAAATCGTGCGCCGATCCAGGGCAGAGGAGGGTAATCAAAGGCTGTTCCATCTGGACGAGATTCTACCAATTCATAATCAGAGAAATCTTCATCAATAGACACAGCCGGCATGGCCCGACCCCGGAACACTCCTGAGAGGCCATTCAGGTTTGCCTTGAAAGCTCCAGCTGACGTTTCAGCGCACTCTGTCGTGGCCAATTCTCCATTTGCTGTAAAATACGCGTCCATTTCAGTGCGGACTTTAGCTGTCGGAGGAATGAACTTTGCGAAATCAACACCTGAGGTGTCAGAAATTTCTTCAACCAGAAAGCCATTGGCATCCAGCTTCCGAACCTTCAGGTCTACAGATTCTCCCGGAGTCAACAGCACATCATTGGGAACTACCTGCAACTGAGTGGCAGGTCCTTGAGCGGCCCACAGCGCCGGGTCTTCGGCTGGATAGTCTACCGGGTTTCCTTCCTTAGATCCGAAGCAGAACAACTGACCTTTGGTGTGGACGTAGATTTTACCATTATAAATGGTTGGTGATCCGATACATTCATCACCCAGAGGTTCCTTGTCCAGGACTTCTACTCCATCCTCTTTGACTTTCAGGATATAGAAATCGCCGCTAATCATTGGAATGTAGAGTTTTCCGTCTGCATAAACAGGGGAAGCGTGTAATTGGCTGTTATTCAGTTTCTCGCTCCACAGAATTTTACCACTGTTGGCGTCTACGCAAACGAGTTCCCCGGTGTGTGTTACTTGATAGACACGGTCCCCAACCAGTACCGGAGAACTGGTGAACATCGTAAGAGGGTTGCGCCAGATTTCATCCTCTGAACCCAGAACCACGGGGCCTTTTACCCCAGAAGCCGGTTCTTTGCCTATACGAATTGCTGCCATACGGCCAACTTCGGAAGAATCAATGTTTTCCTTACCGTGGATAGCGATGATTTTGTTGTTATCGTGCAACAGAACCGAAGAGTTGACCCCACCGTAGGAGAACTGAAATCGCCAAAGAGGATCCCCTGTTCGAGCATTCACACATACAACATTTCCGCAACCTGTTCCGGCATAGAATACTCTTTTTCCATTTGCCCACCCAAAAACTGGAAAAAGAG
>JAUIHU010000178.1 GCA_030432175.1 Verrucomicrobiia bacterium
CGTCATTTGTCTCTGATGGAGCGGGTCGAGGAAAATGCCGGGCCGGTGGATCTGTTATTTGTAGGGGATTCCATCACTCAAGCCTGGGAGAATGCCGGTAAGTCGGTCTGGGACAAGTATTATACGGATCGTGGATTAAAGGCGGTGAATGTCGGGATCAGTGGGGATCGGACTCAGCATGTTTTGTGGCGTTTGGATCAGGGTGCGGTGAAGGGGTTGGACCCTAAAGTCACTGTTGTGATGATTGGCACCAACAACTCAGCCAACGATCGGAACACAGCATCTGAGATGGTGGATGGTGTTCGCGCGGTGGTGAAACGTCTTCATGAAGAGACGCCTCGCGCTAAAATACTGTTACTCGGCATTTTCCCAAGGGGGGAAGCATTCAATGAAATCAGGGGGAAAATTCTTCAAGTCAATCAGGCGCTTAGAATCCTGGAATCAGAAATGGAAGGGATCGTTGTTTACCAGGATATCGGACACCACTTTCTGGAACCGGACGGGACCATCAGCAAAGAAATCATGCCCGATTTTCTGCATTTGACTGAAAAGGGCTATGAAATTTGGGCAAGTTCCATAAAACCAAGCATCGAAGCATTGATGGCCGAGGACGATAGCGTAGCGGATTCTGCAGAAGCCAGCGAAGAAGTGGTCATTGCAGATGAAACAACTGAAGTGAATCCGAATGATCCGGCAGGAGAATGGCGTTGGTTTATTCGAGGTCCGGAAGACCAGTTAGTCGAGTTCCTGATGCATTTGGAAACTACGGGGCAGCCTGGCTCTGTGAGTGGATACTTTCTACTGGATCGTCCTGAAGGCCAGCAACGATTGGAAATCAAGGAAGGATCTTGGGAGGGAAGTGAAATCAACATGGTCGTCAGCCGCGTTCGTGAAAATGGGGAATCCATCACATACAAGTTGAGTGGAGAAACCAATGAAGTGAACGATAATATGGAAGGGATCGCCAAGGCGATGTTTAACGGCGCCGAAGTGGAAATTCCCTGGAACGCTTCCAGAAAATAGAAGCGTTGCAGATTTAGATGTATTGGATCAGGCGGCTGGATGAAACTTAACAGTTATGCAGCTGCCTGATTTTTGTATCGGATGATTGGTTTGGATTTACCTTGAGCCACTGGCAAAGTGATCCGGACCGATTCCATATCATCCGATCCGGGCGCATCAAACATGACCTCCATCATCAATTTTTCAAGGACACCTCTTAAAGCGCGCGCGCCGGTTTTCTTTTTCATGGCTTGAGAAGCCAGTTCTTTCAGCGCGTTCGGAGTGAATTCCAAATTCACTCCGTCATAAGCCAGTAGCTTGGAAAATTGTTTGACGAGAGCGTTTTTGGGTTCGGTTAAAATACTGACCAACTGTTCTTCGGTCAGTGGTTCCAGGAATGAAATCACCGGCAACCTGCCGATAAATTCCGGAATGAATCCATACTTGAGTAAATCCTCGGGTTCGACTTGCTGAATGAAACGCATTTCATTCAGCTTGGATTCTTCCTCGGACTTCGGCTCGGCAGAGTGGCCAAACCCAATCTGCTGTTTGCCAATACGACGTTCGATGACTTTGTCGAGTCCAACGAATGCTCCGCCGCAAATAAACAGAATGTTCTTGGTATCGACGCGGATATATTCCTGGTTCGGATGTTTGCGTCCTCCCTGCGGAGGAACATTGCAGACCGTTCCTTCAAGGATTTTTAACAACGCTTGCTGAACACCTTCGCCTGAGACATCGCGGGTGATAGAGACATTATCTGTGGTTCGATTGACCTTATCGATTTCATCCACATAAACGATTCCCATCTCTGCTCGCTTTACGTCATAATCAGCGCTTTGCAGCAGGCGAAGCACGATGTTTTCAACATCTTCACCTACATAACCCGCCTCGGTAAGTGTGGTGGCATCGGCGATGGCGAACGGCACATCCAGAATTTTGGCAAGCGTCTGCGCCAGCAGAGTCTTTCCGGAACCGGTAGGGCCGATCATCAGAATATTACTCTTCTCAATCTCGACTTCCTCTTCATAACCCGCATCCGTCTCATCCTGAAGAATCCGCTTAAAATGATTGTGGACAGCTACCGAGAGAGATTTTTTAGCGTAATCTTGACCGATGCAGACTTCGTCCAGCCTGGCTTTGATCTCAGCCGGACGTGGAGCTTTCAGTTTGGAAACGGTTGGTTTTTCTTTATTTTGAGTCTCGTTGCGCAGTTCCTTGTCCAGGATATTCTTGCACACTAAAACACACTGATCGCAGATAAAGACCCCTGGACCAGAAATCAACTTGGTGACTTCCGAGTGGGACTTACCGCAGAAACTGCAAAAGGTTAAATTCTTGGGTCTTGCCATGTCGTGAACGCTCCAGGAAAAACAAATCCTTCAATCCAACCAATATAGCTGAACTGAAGGATAAAATAAAGCTAAGATGAAATCCTGAATAAAAATTCCTGCGTTTTAAAAATTATTCAGAATCAGCCGAGCCGCTATCGCCATCTGAAGATGGTGTTGCCTGCTCTATTGTGTTCGCAATATCTTTTCTGGAAGTGATTACTTCATCGACCAGTCCATACTTTTGAGCCTCTTCTGCGCTCATGAAGTTGTCGCGATCACAATCCTTCTCCACTTGTTCAACAGGTTGTCCGGTGTGGCTGGAAATGATCGTATTCAAGCGATTCTTGAGCTTCAGCATGTATTTCACCCGGATTTCTACATCACTGGCCTGGCCCTCTGCTCCGCCTAAAACCTGGTGAATCATGATGTTGGCATTCGGCAGCGCAAATCGTTTGCCTTTTGTCCCTCCACAAAGCAGCACTGCTCCCATACTGGCTGCCTGGCCAATGCAGTAAGTGTTCACGTCACAAGTCAGAAACTGCATTGTGTCATAAATTGCCAGCCCGGCTGTGACGCTACCTCCCGGGGAGTTGATGTACAAATGCACATCCTTCTTCGGATCGGTCATTTGAAGGAAAAGCAACTGGGCGATCACCAGATTGGCGACGGTGTCATCCACTGGCGTTCCCAGGAAAACAATTCGATCCACCAGCAGGCGCGAGTAAATATCCTGAGCCCGCTCTCCGCGTCCCGTTTGCTCCACAACCATCGGGACTAAAAAATTATTCATTTCTTTCTCCATGCTCTAGCGTTTGATTCATTTGAACTTAGCTTTATCCGTCTGTAACTTTCTTAACATGAACTTTCAAAGGATCAGCCCCAGTTAACGTTGTGCTTATGTCGGCCCTCGATTATATCAAATAAGACCCTGTCCGGATCCCTCTCTGTTCCGGATACTCTTTACGACGGATAGCTTGATTCGTTTGAGCGCAACCTACTCAACCTGTTTGCTACCGTCAAGGGCCAGCGCTGATTCATTGCCAGACTAAATTTTAGAATTGAATGAAATTTGAAAAAATACCCGGCTTGTCTCGCTTTCTCAAACCCTCAATCGCTCGACTTTGCGGCAGGGGATCAGGCATATTGTTCATCATGGCAGCGACACAAATCTCGTCTGGAGATACAACCGGAGTCATTTATTTTAACGATTTCAATACTTTGGAAATCGCTATTCCTGCTGTGGATAATGTGGAAAAGGAGAACGTCCGAACGCTGCTTCGTGATGGCGATGAATCAGCCCCTCCCAGCTCGGTTTACTTCGAACGCAGGCAGTCTGCCTGGATCCCGATCCAGCCGGACTGGCGACAGTGGATTGTTTCCTGGAATCTGATTCAGCCCAACTTTGTTGCCGAGCCCTCTGACTTTGTAGAAATCCGTCTGCAATTTGAATATGGCGATCAGGAAGGCGACACGCTCTGGTCGTGGGGACGCTGGTCGGTGGATCCCTCCAGTCCGGTGAAGGGGAGCATAGGAAAAGTGGAAAACGAATGGGGACGGTTGGATACCGATACGTTGACGCTTAAACGCGCTGCGGATCGGGTCCGGGTCGAGGTGGTTCGTTGCAGTTCTGCGCCAACCTCGCTGCCCAAGCTGAAACATTTGTTCCTGGCCTGGGCCGCTGACGATACAGCATTTCTTGATGATAACAAGCAACCGGAGTACCAAAAGATCTTACCTCTGGATGTGCAACCCCGATCACAACTGTACTTCCCGGAAGGCTCCGGCTGGTGCAGTCCCACTTCGACGGCCATGGTCCTGGCTTACTGGGCCAGCCAGCTGAAACAATCAGTGTTGCATTTTGAGACACCCACAGCGGCCCGACATGTTTGGGATCCAACCTACCGCGGAACCGGCAACTGGCCTTTCAATACCGCATTTGCCGGATCTCAACCCGGTATGATGGCCTTTGTCGGGCGACTTTCCGGATTGGCTGATTTGCAGGATTGGTTGGAGCAGGGGATTCCGGTGGTGGTGTCGGTGGATTACAGTATTGTTTTGCAAAACGGAGCCGCTCCCAGTGGGCATTTGATGGTCTGTGTGGGGATGGATCCCGACGGAGCGGTGTGGTTGAATGATCCGGGAACCCGTTACCAATTGCGCAGGCGGGTGGAGATGGAAACCTTTTTGAGAGCCTGGGCGCATTCTGGACATGCGGGTTATTTTATATTTCCAGAGGAGACGGAAATCCCTGAAGGCTATTTGAATCTATGGAAGCCATGAGAAGGAAATATTATCTGGCGCTGGCGATGGGATGGATGGCGTTTGTGTCGTTGGGACTTTCGAATGCTGAAACTATTGAAACCATTCCGGCTGAAGATCTCTTTGGCAGCGAAATCAAACCCTTGGTGGATCAATACTGTGTGGATTGTCATGAAGGGAAACGCGCCAAAGCCAGGTTTGATATTAGTGTCTATCGAAGTGAAGCGGATGTGGTCGCTGACTTTGGACACTGGGATTTGATATTGGACCAGTTGAAATCGGGCTCAATGCCACCAGAGGAAGCTGATGTATTTCCCAAGGATAAGGAAAGGGCCAGATGGATTGGATGGATCCAGGCTACGAGAAGGCGTGAGGCTGAGAAGAATGCAGGAGATCCGGGAGTGATTTCTGCGCGTCGATTGAGTCATTCGGAATACAATTACACGATCCGGGATTTGACCGGTGTGGACATTCGTCCGACCCGGGAATTCCCGATTGATCCGGCGAATGAGGCCGGGTTTGACAACACCGGGGAGTCGTTGAGTTTGTCACCTGCCTTGTTGAAAAAATATCTCGGCGCAGCTCGTGAGGTCGCAGATCATGTCGTTCTTCTGCCAGGCGGAATTACATTTGCGGAGCATCAGGTGGTGACAGATACAGACCGGGATAAGTACGCAGTCAAACGGATCGTGGATTTTTACAAGCGTCAACCGACGGATCTGCAAGAGTATTTGGCCACATGTTATGAGATCCGAAAAGCAATGGGAGAATGTAAGAACTCAGCGCCCCCTGAAGACCTGACAAAATCCGCCTTGCAAAACGGGCTCAGTGTGAAGTATTTGGCGCAGGTTTGGGAGTTGTTGAATGGAGAGGATTTCAATGCAGGACCGGTCGCTCAGCTTAGAGAGAAGTGGCAATCGATTTTGGAGCTGGAGTACAACAATGAAGAGGAAATCAGGGAGGCGTTCGCAGGGATGGCGCAATGGGCGGAAACGACGCGTGAGAAACTGGCAGTGGAAGTCGATTTTCCCAAAGCGCCAAGAATCCACTCCGGATCTCAAACCATGGTGCTTTGGAGAAATCGTCGTCAGGCCGCCAGTCGCCGATCGTTGAATGAAGCAGCGTTAATCCGGATTGAATCCAATGAAGAACTTCAGCCTAATATGGATCCGAACCTGGTTCTTATTGGCGAAGCATCTGAGCAAGAGGAACAGTTGGCCGCGTTTCGGCATTTTTGTTCGGTGATTCCCTATCAGTTTTATATCTCAGAACGAGGTCGGGAGTTTTTACAGAGAGATGAACCATCGAAAGGAGAACGGGGACGGTTACTCAGCGCCGGGTTTCACAGCATGATGGGATACTTCCGGGATGATCAGCCGCTGATGGAACTGGTTTTGAATGAGCAGGAGCAGGCGGAACTGGATCAGATGTGGAGAGAGCTGGATTTCGTGACGCTGGCTCCCATGCGGCAACATGCGGGGTTTGTCTGGTTTGAGCGGACTGATTCTCGGTACATGCGGGATCCGGAGTTTGATTTCGCAAGAGCGGAGGATAAGGATGTGACTTCGGAGGAAAAGATCCGCCGACTGGGTGAGGTGTACCTGGCGAAGGCGGTGGAGAACCGGGCGGATGAAATCGCTCAGGAGGCCATTCGGGAATATTTTGAAAATATCAACGCCAGCGTGCGCTCGGTGGAAGCGGACAGGAGCCAGGCGGAGGCAGTTCATCTGGAGGCGTTGGTGAACTTTGCAGAGCGGGCGTTTCGACGTCCGATCACCGAACTGGAGTCTGAAGCTTTAATTGCCTTTTACCAGGAACGTCGGGAGTTGGAAGGCTCCAGTCATGAAGAGGCGTTTCGCGACAGTCTCGTGAGTGTGCTGGTGTCTCCGCAGTTCTGGTTCCGAATGTATGATCCAGCCGATGGACCAGGAATTCAGCTACTGACAGATGTCGAACTGGCGAGTCGGTTGTCTTATTTTATTTGGTCCAGCATGCCGGATCAGGAACTGATGGATCTGGCGGTGACAGGGCAATTGCGAAATCGTGATGTGTTGCTCGAACAGGTTTCCAGAATGGCGCAGGACGACCGCTCACGAGCGCTGGCGGTGGAGTTTGGCGGGGCGTGGTTGGACTTTCGGAGATTTGAAAATCACAACAGCGTGGACCGTGGCCGTTTCCCGCAGTTTGATGAAGATCTGCGACAGGCCATGTATGAAGAGCCGATTCGGTTTTTCCTGGATGTATTACGTAATGATCGGTCGGTTCGGGATTTTCTGTTTGCCGAAGATTCTTGGGTGAATGCGGAGTTGGCGGAGCATTACGGATTGAATTGGGATGAATTGAGAACTCAGTCCGATCCGGATGGATGGGCGCGTTTGGCCAAGGCAGAGGCTTTTGGGCGGGGAGGGATTTTGCCGATGGCAGTCTTCCAAACTAAAAATGCGCCCGGACTTCGCACCAGTCCGGTGAAAAGAGGCTACTGGGTGGTGAAACAACTGCTGGGTGAACACATCCCGGCGCCACCTCCAAATGTTCCGGAGCTGCCCAGTGATGAAGGCGCCAGCGAGTTGTCTTTGCCGGATCAATTGGCTCGCCACCGGGATGATCCCAGTTGCGCCGGATGTCACGAGCGTTTTGATGGCATCGGTCTGGCCTTTGAAGGGTATGGTCCGGTGGGAGAACGCCGTGTTCAGGATCTCGGCGGACGTCCGGTGCAGAATTATTCCCGCTTTCCGGGTGGATCTGAAGGGACGGGTCTGGAAGGATTGAAAACTTACCTGCGCGAACATCGACAGGAGGAGTTTGTAGAAAATTTCACACGCAAATTATTCAGTTACGCTCTCGGGCGCAGCCTGATATTGTCGGATTATCCGGTTATCGAAGAGATGCTGGAAAATTTGCATGAGCGTGATGACCGGATGCTGGCGGTGATTGAAAAGATAGTGACCAGTCCACAGTTTTTGAACAAAAGAGGCCGGATGGATCTGGCGGAAAGATAAATGATCAACTGAAGAAAGAATACGATGAAACATTCCCAAAACCAAACCACTGGTCTCGGACCTTTCTCGCGTCGTCGATTCCTTCAGGGACTCGGCGTCTCCATGACACTGCCATGGTTGGAATCTCTCCCTGTCTGGGGGGCAAAAACTACGGATGGATCCATCGCCAATCCTTACCCCAAACGCTTTGCCACCTTGTTCATGGCCAATGGAGTGAATAAACATCATTGGTGGGCGCGGAAAACGGAATCCGGGATGGAGCTGGGCAAGAGTTTGCAACCGCTGGAGCCCTACAAAAAGAAACTGAATTTCATCACCGGCCTTTTCAACAAGAACGCTACCGGAGTTGGGATTCACCCTGGACAGACCGGGAATTTGTTGTCCGGCGCTTCATTGCAGAAGGGCGCGGAGTTGCGGGGCGGGATCAGCATGGACCAGGTTCTGGCCAATCACATCGGACAACAAACCGTTCAGCCCAGCATGGTTTTGGGATGTGAACAACCGGTGACCGGTTATCACGAAACCAACTTCTCAATGGCCTACGGATCCCACATCTCATGGCAGAACGCCACCTCACCTGTGCCGATGGAGATTTACCCATCATTGGCCTTTGACAGTTTGTTTGAAAATCGCGGGAGCATGCGGAACCTCAGCATTCTGGATCGTGTCAGTGAA
>JAUIHU010000179.1 GCA_030432175.1 Verrucomicrobiia bacterium
CACAGCGCTGGCACTTACAGAGAAACCGACGGTCGCGGTGGATCCAACGACGGAACTCAACGTTTTGCGCCCCTGAATAGCTGGCCTGATAACGCCAATCTCGACAAAGCACGCAGACTGTTGTGGCCCATCAAGCAGAAATATGGTCAGAAGATCTCCTGGGCGGATCTCATGGTTCTGACCGGAAATGTGGCGCTTGAATCCATGGGATTTGAAACCATGGGATTCGGTGGTGGCCGCGCAGATGTCTGGGAACCTCAGCAGGATGTTTACTGGGGACCCGAAACCGAATGGCTGGGAGACAAGCGTTTTAGTGATGAACGTGAATTGGATAACCCACTCGCAGCTGTCCAAATGGGTTTGATTTATGTGAATCCTGAAGGCCCGAACGGTGAGCCTGATCCGTTAAAAGCGGCTAAAGACATCCGTATCACCTTCGGTCGTATGGCGATGAACGATGAGGAAACGGTTGCTTTAATCGCTGGTGGGCACACTTTTGGAAAAGCTCACGGAGCTGCTAATCCTGAAGAATACGTCGGTCGAGAACCCGAAGGAGCTGGCCTGGAAGAACAGGGTTTGGGATGGAAAAATTCCTACGGCACAGGTAACGCAGGAGACACCATCACCAGTGGATTGGAAGGAGCATGGACTTACACACCAGTGGAGTGGTCCCATGGTTATTTCGAAAACCTCTATGAATACGATTGGGAACTGACCAAAAGTCCTGCGGGCGCCTGGCAATGGACCCCTGAAGAAGGTTCAGCGCTAAAAGAAGTTCCAGATGCGCATGATGCGGAAAAATCTCATCCGCCGATGATGTTCACGACCGACCTGGCGTTAAAGATGGATCCTGAGTACGGCAAAATCTCCAAACGTTTTTACGAGAATCCAGAAGAATTCGAAAAAGCATTTGCCAAGGCCTGGTACAAACTCACTCACCGCGACATGGGACCTGTTTCAAGACTGCTGGGACCTGAAGTACCGGAGCCCCAAATCTGGCAAGATCCGATTCCTGAAGTGGACCATGAGTTGGTCAACTCAGACGATATTCAAGCCCTGAAAAAACAAATCCTGGAATCTGGATTAACCGTTGCTCAACTGACCCGAACAGCCTGGGCATCTGCTTCAACATTTCGCGACAGCGACAAGCGTGGTGGAGCCAACGGCGCGAGAATCCGTTTGGCGCCTCAGAAAGATTGGGAAGCCAACAATCCAGACGAGTTGGGAAGAGTCCTGGGACAACTGGAAGAAATTCAACAAGGATTCAACAGCGCACAAAATGGGGACAAAAAAATCTCCATGGCAGATCTGATTGTACTTGGAGGCAATGCGGCAGTTGAAGAAGCCGCTCGCCGCGCAGGTCATGACATAGTCGTTCCATTTCATCCTGGGCGCACTGACGCAACTGCAGAGATGACAGATGAAGCATCTTTCGCAGTTATGGAACCTAAAGCAGATGGATTCCGAAACTTTTTCAGTCACGAAGTCACTCGGCCTGGACCTGAATTATTGGTCGATCGCGCTCAGCAACTGACTTTGACGGCTCCGGAAATGACAGTCCTGGTGGGTGGAATGAGAGCGTTGAACACCAATGTCGGTGTTCCAGGTATGGGAATTTTCACCGATCAGCCAGAAACACTGACGAACGATTTCTTTGTGAATCTGTTGGACATGAATACGGAGTGGAAAGTTTCCCCGGTTTGCGAACATTTCTTTGAAGGTCGAGACCGGAAAACCGGCGAAATGAAATGGACCGCCAGTTCGGTGGATCTGGTTTTCGGATCTAATTCACAACTGCGCGCCATCGCAGAAGTTTATGCTAGTTCCGACGCAGAAGAAAAATTTGTTAAAGATTTTGTCGCTGCCTGGACAAAGGTTATGAATTTGGATCGGTTTGATCTGGAACCAGAAGCTCGGATCATCTCTGATACGCTGGCTATGCAGTGAACAGTTGACCTGCAATAAACTTCTTCAATCAAGGGGAACATGGATTCTTTCATGTTCCCTTTTTTTAAACCATCATCAAACCGACGCGACACTGTGTTCTGAAGTGGCGCTAATTTCCGAATCACAGAGATTGGCTGAAATGTGCTGGTAAATCAATCTCCTCCGAGACTGCTGTAACTAACTCGGAAAAACATTCCAGGCGTCGAAGCCGGAGCTTCAACCATCACAGATAAAACACCTTCCGCGCTTGCTGTTGTGGGAATATTTATCCAGTCGACAAGATTGGTCGAGGATTGAACAACATAATCTACATTAGGCACACCACTCGAAGTGAGGACAGCTTGACGATTATTACCACTTCCAGTGAAAGAGATTTCACTCCCATCGACCGGCAACAAAATCAAATTGATTTGCCCTGCTTCATCAAATGGGTCGGAGAATTTTGGGTCATCATAGATCGCGTTCCCGGTGAGGGTTTTCAGAAATGCCACCAACTGACTCTTCTGATCGCTGGATAAGTTCAGCTGCTGTCCTTGACCTCCAGGGCCACCTCTTAAGCGATTATCCAGACCGGTATTCACTCCGTTGATAGAGTTATAGTGATCAACGACATCTTCCAGAGTAGCCAGGCTGGCGTCGTGCATAAAAGCGCCGTGAGACTCGCCGGATGGGCCTACCAGGTCTCTCAAACTTGGAGACCGGGTATTTGTAAAATCTGAGTCGCCATTAATCGACCCAATCACGCCGTTATTGCCACTGTTGGGGTCGATATCAAATTCCGGAGGCCGGTGACAGGCAGCGCAACCCGCGCCTGAAATTTGCCGGCCGGGTCGTGGTGGGGCAGGTGGAGCCAGAAACAGCGCCTTGCCTGCGTTTTCGTCGTTAGTGAAGTTCGGAAAATTGGCATTATCATTGTTTACCTGCGACCGGCCTTCATCATACTTGCTATCGAAAGACTGAATGCTGCGAATGAACTGAGCCAGCGATCGCTGGATGCGGATCTCGGTAATGTTTGGATCTCCAAAAACCCCAACAAAGAGAACTCGATACTCCTCAATGGCAGATAACTTGGTGACGAGATCTGAGAAATCCGGATCACCATCAGCGCCGCTGAATCCCATTTCGATGTGATCTTGAATCGGCTGCGTGGATTGGGCTTCGACACTATTGGCTCGCTCATCCCAGAACCGCCTGCGGTCCTGAGAGTAACGATTGTTTATAAGGCGCATGGAGTGTCTGCCTGTTGTCCCGTTGACACCAGCGCTTGCATCAGCAACATCGCTGAATGCATGCGATTGTTGGTGGCAGGAAGCGCATGAAATTGTGTCATTGCGTGACAGACGTTTGTCGTAGAAGAGGACTCTACCGAGCGTTGCTCCAAGATCGGTGATCGGATTCCCATCAGGGGTGTTGTCTCGAGTAATGTAGTCCGGCGTCTCTTGATTTGCGTAGTTCTCTAAATTGAGAAGATCAATAATTCCGACTTCGGTTGCTTGGGTGGTGGTAAGCCCTGTGGAACCAAGGAGTATGAAAGTCATGCCCATTGACACAAGGCTGATTGGAAGAATGTTTTGGCAAAGTTTCATAACAAATCGAAATTAGGCGATCCTGCCTGGGAAACAATGCGCTTGTGACGAACTCGGCTTTTGGTGGGATGAACCTGGTGTTCCACGGGATGGAAAATGTCGGTCACTTGTATTTCAGGCGCTCTTGCAATTCTTCAAGCCCACGTTTGAGCGGTACTTTGCGCCCGTCTTTCAAAATCACTTCATGCTCACGACGCCCAACCGTGTGAATGCTCCGAACAAAAGTCAAATTAACAATATCGGACCGGCTGATCCTGAAGAAATGATCTGGATCAAGTTGGCTCTCAAGATCTGATAAACTGTACCGCGCCAGGTAAGTCTCATTTTCTGTGTGCACTTCGATGTAATTGCCGTCCGCATGCAACCAGAAAACCTCCTTCACATCTACATAATCTATTCGACCTTGAGATCGGATCTCGATCCGATGAAGTAGATTTGAAGCACGAACAGTGGACAATAACTCTGTCAGACTCTGTTGCCATTGTTCGGGTTCCGGCTTGGCAAGTATGGACTCTGCGCGAGAAACAGCTTTACCTAACCGATCCGCCTGGACCGGTTTGAGCAGGTAATCCATTGCATTAACATCGAAAGCTTTGACTGCATGCTCATCATAGGCAGTGACAAAAATAATAACCGGAGCTGGAACTTCACGAGCATCAAGTTCGACAACCACACCAAAACCATCCAGGTCGGGCATTTGTATATCCAGAAAAACGATATCTGGCTTAAGCTTTTCAATTTCTTCGACTGCCTGAAAACCACCCTCACATTCTGCGCAGATTGAAATTGAAGGGAATCCTTTCAGCAACATACGAATGCGCTCTCGCCCCAGAGGTTCGTCGTCCACGATGATTGCTTTGAGAGTCATGATTATGCTGATTCGAAGGGAAAAATAACGGAGACGACCGTACCACCGCCCTCGCGCTCGTCAAGCGTGAGCTTGAATGCGTCTTTACCATATAAATTTTCCAATCTCGATTCCGCATTCGATAATCCAATGCCCCAGCCTTTGACGCCGGATCCCTGACGTCCGACTCCATTGTCCTCAACTCGAATCTGCATGTTGTTTCCGTCCTTCCGGATTTTAAGCCAAATAGTTCCTGCTTTTCCCAAAGGTTCCAGTCCATGCCTGACAGCATTCTCAACTATCGGCTGAAGAAGGAAGGCCGGAACCTTCGCCTGATAACAAATACTTTCCACATCCTCCTCGAACTGCACCCGATCTCCAAAGCGCATTTGCTCTATACTAATATAAGCTCCGAGTAGTTCCAACTCTCGGGACAGTAGCAGCTTGTTTGCATTCTTCTCATCGATAACACCACGCAAGATTTTACTTAAATTCCCGATCATCTGGTCGGCTATTTCTGGATCCCGATAAACCAATGTCGAAATCCCGTTGAGCGCATTGAACAGGAAATGTGGCTGAAGCTGTAGTTTTAATGTATCCAATTGGGATTGCGAGAGTTTGGCCTGGAGTTGGTAAGTTTCACGCTCACGTTCTCGGAGTTGCGCTCTAAAAAGAAGAATGCTTTGAATTCCCATCAACGCCCAATAAATGGGAACAGTCCTTGGCAATTCGTGACTCGCCTTGACCACTAAGGAAGATGGAGGAAACAGAGGTTCCAATCCAGGTGGTTGCGGATGGGATTCAGGATGTGGAGGAGGATGGGGTGGCGGTTGTTCGATTTCGGAAAATTCAGCCAGCGGTAAAAACTCTGAGTCAATGAGTCGTCGCTCCAAGGGGCGAATAAAGACTTCAATCATGATTTGAGCTACCAATGCCACACCTACCGAAAGTACAAGGTGAGCAGCAATATGTTTGAAAATGTTCTCACGAAAAGTAATAGGAAATCCGGTAGTAAAAGAAAAAATAATCGGAGTCAGAAGAATCCAAGGACTCCATCTCGCCAGTGTCCGAACCCATGCGCTTGTCATTGAGAGTTCAGTCGTCATCACCAGCTGAAGAGTGAACAAAACCACCACGATTCCCCACACAGCGGTAATCGATAATATCCATGTAAGGAATTTGCGGTTAGCAATGTTCAATCCCATAAGTAAAAACAATCTTTAGTTTCTTCAATCCACCACTAAGAAATTCCAATCTGCCACCAAATTTCTGCAGCTCACCACAAAGCGTTAGTTGATATTCCAAATATCATGGTAGTTCCTTTATGGATCAATATCAGAACATCTTATGAATACCAAAACGATGATTAAATCCAATCCAGCGAGAATCATGAATTTGGCTTTTTGCCTGACCGTATGTCTTTGGGCGCAGGGCGCCTTGTCTCTTGCCGCAGATCTGGTTTTAGATTGGAATAATGCGGCTTTGGAGGCGATCCGTGCCACAAAGGACAATCCTCCTAAAGCAACTCGTGCCATGGCGATAGAGCACATTGCAATTTACGATGCAGCCAACGGCATAGTGCGATCATACCGTCCTTATTTCATCACTGAAATGGCTCCGTCCGGAGCTTCTTTGGAAGCAGCAATCGCCTCAGCAGGCTACCACACGTTGACTGCCTTATACTCCGATTCTGAGGTCCAGGAGAACATTTTTCTAGCCTTGTATAATGAACATTTGGGCGCGATTCCTGAAGGTCAGTCAAAATCCGATGGGATAGCCTGGGGCGAAATGGTTGCCAATTCAGTTCTTGATCTCCGTGCCGATGACGGTTGGGATGCGGAAGTTCCTCATCAGCAGATTGACGAAATTGGGCATTGGAAACCTACCCCGGCCATGTTTACTCCTGCATTGCTGCCCGGGTGGGGATCAGTCACCCCTTTCACGATGATTTCAGGGAATCAATTCCGCCCGCAACCCCCACCTCCGGTCAACAGTTCCACTTATGCATTTGAGGTGAACGTGGTTAAAGCTTACGGCAGCATCGACAGTGAAGTCCGTAATGCAGATCAGACAGAGATTGCTTTATTCTGGAACGACAATCCTGGCACTGAGACACCTCCAGGACACTGGAATGCTATTGCCGGGGAAATCAGCGCCACGCGAGAACTGTCACTCATGGAGAATGTCCGATTATTTGCGCTGCTCAATCTGACCTTAGCCGACGCCGCGATTTCCTGCTGGGAAGCAAAATTTCATTACTACTACTGGCGCCCGATTGATGCCATTCGAGAAGCGGATGCTGACGGAAACCCGGAGACCATCGCCGACCCTGACTGGACTGCCCTGATCTTCATGCCTCCCTTTCCCGATTATACCTCCGGGCACAGCACATTCAGCAGAAGCGCAGCGACAATTCTCGCAGGTTTTTTTGGAACGGACGAAATAGAGTTTACAACCACCAGCAGGGGAGTCCCGGGAGCGGAACGCAACTATTCAAGTTTTAGTGAAGCTGCCGACGAAGCAGGGATCAGCCGAATTTATGGAGGCATTCATTACCCATCGGCCAACCTTCATGCTCAGGCTTGTGGCTATCGTATCGCGAATCAGGTATTGGATTACTACCTTCAACCATTGCATCAACTGCGCTTTAGTCAGGTCCATCACAGGTCGGAAAACACCCGTTTAGAGCTTCAAGTTGAAGCCAACCGAACTTACTCACTGCGCGCATCCTCAGACATGAAAACCTGGGAGCATATCGCAACACTCTCCTCGTCGGATGGTGTGATTATTTTTGAAGATACCAACGCAAAAGACAATCAACTCAGATTTTATCAAGCCGAAGCCCAATAAAATCTCTCTCCCGGATTCAGGAATAAGGAAAGTTTTTTCATCAACTTTAAAGCCAGAGCAAACATTGCAGTTCTTACAATATTATTAACATATAAACCATCTACGGCTTATGAAACTACAACAAATCAAACTCCTGCTAATACTAATAATCGGACTGACAGCTCCCCTGTCCGCTTTGTCCTCCGGAAGTTACATATCTCGCCCACCTGTGCCTGGAATGCAAACCAAAGCAGAGCTTCGCGCACAGTACTTATTGGGAAAACGCTTGTTCTACGGCAAAGTTAAACTCGAATTACTCAAGAACTCTGAAATCAATTCAGAGAAACATCGAACTGAGTTAGCCAAGTTACAAAAACATTTACCCAATCGAATTGCAAAGAAGAAAGATATGACATCATTCGTTGGGAAGCTGACCGATGAACAACTAAAAGCTCTCAACGTTTATATCAACAAACGTTTCAATAGGAAGCAGTCTGACAAAGAATAACCCCAATAAAACACTAATTCACCTTGAAAACTTCGCTGTTACTGTTGGGACTGCCATTCTTCCTTGCAGCCTCAATTCAAGGCCTGGCGCAGTCCGCATGGCTACCCACTTCCGGACAACTCGTCGCCACTCCCGGATTTTCATTCTCCACCTTTGACGAATTCTGGGTTGGCGAAACAAAGGTCTCACCACTCAAGAACGCCGATGAGAGTTTAAATCAATACACCGGATTTGTATCCCTCGAATATGGGATCACGGAACGGTTGGCGACTGATTTAACCTTTGGATATACAGGCACTTCCAGCACAAGGACTTTTGGTAGCGCCTCCGACGAAGGGATGGCAGACACTTCCTTTGGTGTAAGATACCTGCTTGTTGAGGAAACAAATGTACTCCCCTCAACTGCGCTGAGACTGGGTGGAGTTATTGCAGGAACCTATAACGAGAACACACCTTTTGCCGCAGGCGATGGAGCCCATGCAGCGGAGGCTTCACTGATGCTCGGAAAAAGCTTCGGCGCTTCGGGT
>JAUIHU010000751.1 GCA_030432175.1 Verrucomicrobiia bacterium
GTTTCTGGAAATATTTATGCGGTCGGCGCTGCCCTGCTTGGATTAGGGTTCGTGTGGCAGGCTTTGAAATGGGGACTGGAAACCTGGCTGGAAGCGCTGAATCGCCGATCAGTCCAGTCGTGGTTGACTGCCGGTAAAATGCCAAAAGAACTGGAGGGGCTCATGGATGAGGAAAAAGCTCTGAAATCCGGCCCTTACACTTTGGCTAAATCGCGCTTCTCTCAATGGGAATCACTCTGGGATCTGGGCATACTCTTAACAGCGCTGGCCCTTGGTTGGTTTCCTGGCTGGTATGAGTACGCCAGAAATTCCATGGGCGATTCAGTCTGGGCTCATGGAGCTTTCATGATGCTGGCATTTCTGGGCCTCTCCCTGTTTTCGATCCCTTGGGAATACGCTTTTCAATTTAAATTGGAAGAGCGGTTCGGATTTAATCAATCGACTCTCAAGACCTGGGTCGCTGACAAAATCAAAACATGGATCCTCAGCCTGGCGTTGGGGGTTCCGGTCATTGCTTTTCTGCTATGGATTTCGAGGCAGGCAGGGACTTCATGGTGGATCTGGGCATGGTTGGCCCTGACCGGGATTCAACTTGTTCTGATGGCTTTGGCTCCTACATTGATTTTACCGCTTTTCAATAAATTTGATCCGCTTCCGGACGGTGAACTCAAAGATCGCCTCCTTGCGTTGGGAGAAAAAACCGGGTTCAATGCCAAAACGATTCTGGTCATGGACGGCAGTCGACGATCCAAGCACTCCAACGCATTTTTCACCGGATTTGGACGATGGAGGAAGATTGTACTGTTCGACACATTAATAGAAGCTCTGGAGCCAGTCGAACTGGAAGCAGTTCTGGCGCATGAAATTGGTCATTACAAGAAAGGTCACATTCCAAAATCACTTATCTTTTCCACTTTGGGCACAGGTTTAGGATTCTGGGTTCTGGCACAATTGGCTCAGTCGGAATGGTTTTACAAGGCGTTCGGGTTTGATCCAGTGAGTGAATCCAATCCATGGATCACACCGGCTTTTTTCCTTTTTGCATTACTCTCGGGAGCCATCACCTTTTTATTACAACCCGTTTTGAATCTTTGGTCGCGGAAAAATGAATACGAGGCAGATGGTTATGCGTATAATACTATGAAATCCGCAGAGCCACTGATTGGCGCTTTAAAGAAACTCAACGAAGAGAATTTGAGTAACCCGGCGCCACATCCCTGGTACAGCGGATTCTATTACTCTCACCCGACTCTCGTCGAAAGAGTGCGTTTCCTGAATAGCCAGAACTGACAACCATTGGATTTCCCGTGCAGAACAAGTACAGTTTTCAACTTAAAAGCGAAGATAAAACACGGGATTTCCCACACAAATTATTGCTGACCGAATCCGAACTACGTTCACCAGATCATTTGTTGCTGAAGTTTCTCGGTTATCTCATTTTCTTTCGGGAACGCATCCAGATTGATACGCGATTACCCAATACGCCAGTCAATTTTGCTCCGGATATTGCCGCATTGGACTACCAGCTTCATCCTGAAC
>JAUIHU010000180.1 GCA_030432175.1 Verrucomicrobiia bacterium
TGTAAAACCAGGTTGAGGAGCAGGAGCTTCCTGATATTGGGGGGCGGATGAAGTAATGCCATACCGTTCAGCCATATTGTTTCGCTGATTGACCTGGCCGCGAAGTCTGCCGAGCTGTCCGCTTCCTTGAGGTTGGCCGGGAGGAGGATTGAATCCGGTTCCGTTATTGTTATTATTCTCAGCAGGAGCTTCTGGCGGAGCTATTTCGAACTCACCACTGAACATTTTCTGTATGGACATTGGATCTCGGGGCAGATTCCCAAGATCAACACCAAAAGCTTGTGCGAAATTTGCCGCAAAATCTTTTGCTTCAAGTTTTACAACAACATTGTTGTCTGGAGTGGCGGTGAAAGTGACTTCATCCCGGAAAGTATTGATCAATTTTTTGGCCTGAACCAGCTCACTGGCTTTAATAGCCGGATTTTGTTCAATGGTTTCCTTGACAACAGCAAATGGGTCGATCTGCCAACGGCCCAGGATACGTTCATCCTTGTATTTAGGGGAAACGCCGGTCCGCAGAAATGCTCCCAGATCTTCCGGATCAACTTGTTTCAGCAAGCTAACGAATGCTGTGTCCTGCGCCAGCGTGAGGAAAGAAGGGTTATTGATAATTTCAAGAACACTGCCCTGGCTTTTTGTCAGGCGTTGGACTTCTTCATCATTCAGGAAAGCCTGGACATTGGGGTTTTCCTGAATATTCAGGAAATCGGGATATCCAAGAACCCGTTTGTGTAAATCGGGATTGTGATAAAGCAATCCCAGAACATCAACCACATCGTAATACTTTTCAGGAGTAGGGTCAAAATGAGCAACCAGTTTGTCCAATCCGGTGCCAGGCATCGCGCTGCGCGCATCGTTGATGTACTGAATTGCTTTGGAAGATTCCTGCCCGGTAGGGATCTGGATTGTCAGATAACCAAGAGGATAAATGACAATGCAAATCAGGAACGAGTACAAAGCGCCCGTCAGACCGCCAATCCCCAGACCAATTTTGCGGTTCATCCGCACCCACTTGAGTCTGTCTACTTCGTCAGTTTTGAATTTGTAATACTTTGCAACGCGCCAGTGAACAATTTCCGCAACAATCTGGAACACAATATCAACCAGAATGAAGGCGAACGCTGGAGCCAGATAACTGGCAAGCAAAGGGTTGTTTACACCAAGTGAACCCAGCCAGGGTTCCACCGTGGGAGCCAGTGGCGCCGCTGAAAATAGCGCCACCAGAATACCCAGTAAAACAATCGTAGTTCGTATTGCGCCTTGAAAGAATCCAATCAATCCCAATAACGCAAGCAGGGAAAAAGCCAAAATCCAGATGATCATAATAATGAAACTTAAAGCAAAATATGTTCCGAATATCTTACAAGTACCCGTTCAATGAATACAACCTTGTTTTTATGCCTGCGGACGCGGCGGAAATGATGATTTCAGTTTTTCAAGCGCTGCTTTGACCTGATCAAACTCAGCGTGGATTTCACGCACAATGTCTCTCATGCCGAATTCAGCATCGTCATTTGTTGAATCAGTTTGGTCTTCCAGCGCTTCGGCGAAAAATCCAATTTTCTCAGCGCCAATATTTCTGGAACTGCCTTTTAGGGAGTGGGCAAGCCGTCTGATTTCCTGAATATCTTTGCCGAGAACCGCTTCATCAAGGGCTGAAATCGTCTTTGCTGAATCCCGCAAATAGGACTCAACCAATTGATAGGCAAGGTTCAAACTGAACGGATTGTCCGCTTCTGAGAAGTTCAGGAGTGGTCCAGTATTGAGTGTCGGATATTCAATAGATATTGGCTGAGTATCGGTTGTTTGATGATTATCAACTAGTTGTGTGTCTGGATGTGATGTGGGGGCTGGATCATTCAGGATGTCGCTTTCAACAACAGCCTTTTCAGAGTTTGCGGAAAACCCGTCAGAACCGGGAAGTGTTCCTTCAATTTGGAAGTGGTCCAGCAGTTCTTTCAATTGCTCTCGGCGTGTAGGTTTGCTCAGGTAATAGTCCATACCGACAGACAGGCACTTCTGTCGATCCTCTTCCATGGCGTTTGCAGTCAACGCGATGATGGTAATTTTTTTTCGGTCTGGATGAGAGGCTTCCAATCGCCGAATGGCCCTGGTTGTTTCGTAACCATCCATGACCGGCATATGACAATCCATGAAAATCAGGTCAAATGTTTGTCGCTCTAGGGCCTCAAGAGCTTCCTGCCCATTCAGAACCAGCTGACAACGATGACCTAATTGTTCCAATTGCCCATTGGTCACCATCTGGTTGACCGGATTGTCCTCGGCCACGAGGATGTCGAGACTGGACTGGCATTCAGGAACCGCCACCTGCGATGTGGGTTTGTAAGGCTTCGGCCCTGGCCCTTCCTGAATGACTTCTTTGGAATAGGAAGTGTAAAACGGGTCCAGGCTGGACTTTTCGTTCTCTTCCGGCCAGTTGTCATCTTGAGAGGTGATCAACCGCCCGGAATCAGTGGTCGAGTTGATGATCTGGTCAATGAATGTGTTGAGTCGGCGCCAGCGTACAGGTTTTGGCAAACAGTGAAGGTTGGCAGAGGTTTTAAATCTGCCCTGGTGAAGAAAGCTCTCCAGAGAGGTCAGGCAGATGACAGGAATCCTATGCGGCTCAGTCAGTTCGGCGATTTCTTTTGCTCTTTGGAGCTGGCGTTGATCAGGAGATAATTCGTCTATATCGAGAATAATTAATTCCGGAACGGTTTCATCTTTATTGAAATTATTAATGAAACGGGTGAGATGGTCTAATGATTCCAGGCAATGTACTTCTGCTTTCATAGCCTGCAGAAATTGGCTGAGATACTCTGCAAGTGATGGGTTGGAAACCAAAACGGATACGTTTTTCAGATTGTTTGGAGCATGCAACCAATCAGGAACTTTGGCAGATTCGGAATCAGGGCTGGAATTCAGACAGCCTAATGTCAGGGTCAGGCGAAATGTCGACCCTTTTCCATAAGCGCTTTCAAATGTGATGTCCCCACCCATGCCTTCTGCAAGTTGCTTGCTGATGACCAACCCTAATCCGGAACCTCCATACTTTCGGGTGGTAGAACTGTCAGCCTGAACAAAGGCATTGAAAAGTCGGCTCTGCTTGTTTTCTGGAATACCTATTCCTGTGTCGCGAACTTCAAAACAAAGGGTTTGTGTCTCACCACTGGTCTGAACCGAATAAACTTCCAGCGCGACTTCTCCAGATTCGGTAAATTTTACAGCATTTCCTACCAGGTTCAGTAGAATTTGCCGGATTCGGTTTGGATCTCCATTTAGGCGACATGGAATCGATAGATCCGTCCAGGACAAAAGTTCCACACCTTTTGTTTGGGCGCGCTTGGCTAGCAATTCAGCAATATCCTCCACGACTTCCTGGGGTTTGAAAGGGATATTTTCAAAAACCAGTTTGCCAGCTTCGAGTTTTGAGAAGTCGAGAATATCGTCAATAAGGCTCAATAAGGATTCAGCGCTACCGCGAATCGTTTCCGAAAAATCTCTCTGGGTGTTATCTAGCTCAGTTTCCAAAAGCAGTTCCGTGATTCCGATGACGCCATTCATCGGAGTGCGGATTTCATGGCTCATGTTTGCCACGAATTCAGATTTCATCCGCGCAGATTGAATTGCAAAATCACGAGCCCTTTTGAGTTCGTGCTCGGCTTCGATCAAATCAGTAATGTCTTTCGAGATGCCGAATGTGCCAATAATTGTCCCATGCTTGTCTCTGAAGGGAACCTTGTTTGTGAGCACATAAGATTCACGCCCGTCGCGGGTGACTTCCTTTTCCAACAGATCCAGCGCAGGTTCTCCGGTCTGCAGGATTTTTTGTTCTGCGTCAAAGGCTGGTTGAGCATGGATGGCATCGAAAAAATCGAAGTCCGTCTTACCTTCAGCCATTTTTGCAGATTTGAGTCCCAGGCGCCTGGCTAGAGATTTGCTGACCCGGATGAACCTGGATTCTTTATCTTTGAAATACAGACTGTCCGGCATGTAGTCTAATAATGCCCTTAACAAATCTCGTTCATACGCCAGCGCCTCTTCGACTTTCTTACGCTCAGTGACATCCCAGAAAATCCCCTGAATCCCGACGACTTCGCTGTTTGCATCATAAAGAGGAGTTTTAATGACCTGGACGTAAATATCGCCAGTTTTGGAATGGTGAGCCTCAACAGTATCGTATGGTTTGCCCGAGCGAATGACGCGTTCATCGTCCTTGCAGTATTTCTGAGCCAGGTTTTCAGGAAAGAAATCACAATCCGTTTTTCCGAGGACGTTTTCCCGGGATTGTTCAAGACTTTCGCAAAAACTGTCATTCACAAATGTAAAATGGCCTTCCAGGTCTTTACGGAAGATGTTCTGAGGCAGTGTTTCTACCAGTGAATGGTAAAACGCTTCTGAATCACGCAGGGCTTTTTCTGTTTCCTGATGGCGTTGGTCGGATTCCGCCAATTCTTTTGTTTTTCGCTGCAGCAATCGATAAGTATTCAACATCGGCGCCAATCGCTCCAGTTCCAGACATCGTTCAGAATTGGCAGGAGATCTTACCGGCGCTTCATTCCAAAACAAAATTCCCCAATAATCCTCCACTTCAGGTCCACTCAAACAAAAACCGGTCCACAGACCTTTCCTATCGTTTCCTTCAACCCAGGTCGGATATGGAGTCACCGAGCTTCCAGTCGACGCCCAAGGAGGTGGGACAACTGTCTGATTCAACCATGTTTCGAGAACCTGAATGGACTCAGACGCTATGGAATCGTTGCAGTTCGGAATAATCTGCTGGCTAGCTCCATGCCCCTGTTTCCAAATAGAAACGACAGCTTTCTTACCAAGAGTTTCAGCCGCATAGCTGGCCAGCTCCTGCAAGCCCGTTTGTACCTGCTCAACAAGTGTCCAGGATTCAGTGGAGGGTTGGACGTTGTTCGATTTCATTGGGCTCTCATTTGGACCGTTTGTTGAGACATTTCACTCAATGGCCAGCTCGGCCTTGGATCTTGATCCCAGAGATCAGCTTCATGCTTCAAGTTTGTTTTCTTCTGAAGACGTCTTTCTGCCAGAACTCCTACCATAGCTGCATTGTCACCACTTAAAGAGTTGGGAGCGACTCTGAAATCAATTTGGTTTTCAGAACATTGTTTGTGGAACTCAGAACGTAAACCCTGATTGGCTCCCACTCCTCCTGATAGAGTAATCAAGGACATTTGATATTCCCTGGCTGCTCGAATTGATTTTGTTACCAAGGTTTCAACGATTGCCGCTTGAACCCCGGCGCACATGTCACAGATAAACTGCCGCTCTTTCAGTCGATTACTTTGACTCTCAAGGTAATATCTGACAGAGGTCTTGAGTCCACTGAAGCTGAAATTATAGTTAGGATCATTCAGCATCGGACGAGGAAATCGACGTGATTTTGGATTGCCGTCTGCTGCCAACCGATCAATCCAAGGCCCACCAGGATAAGGCAGACCTAACAACTTTGCTACTTTATCAAAGCATTCGCCCGCCGCATCATCGACAGTTGCGCCAAGAATCTCATGCTTTCCTTCTTTGGTGCATCTCACCAGCAAAGTGTGCCCTCCGCTCACGATCAACGAGACAGAAGGACGCCATTCAGTCCAGTTGACATGGAGAGGATCCCCCTGAATCCAGGGCGAATACAAGTGAGCTTCGTGGTGGTGGATGCCAATGAACTTTTTCCGCAAAGAAAACGCCAAAGATTGCGCAGTGTGAAATCCTACCTGAAGCGCGTTCGGCAAACCGGGTCCACGCGTGGCTGCGACAGCATCCAAGTCACCCAGTTCTACGTCAGCTTGACACAATGCCGACTCACAAATCGGGACAATTCGACCCAAATGTTCTCTGGCCGCCAGTTCAGGCACAACACCGCCATACTCTTGGTGCAGTGCGATCTGAGACGAAACGACATTTGACAAGACCCTGCCGTTGTGGACGACAGCGCAGCTGGTTTCATCACATGAGGTTTCAATAGCTAAGACAATCATTTCAAGAATAGGTAGCCTCACTCTTCAGCTGGACCATTATCGAATAAACTGATCAAAAAGGAAAGTCTCGGAACGATTACCGCTTGTTTTGGGGTGTGATTCAAGTCGGGCGCCTTCCTGGGAGCGCTGAGCTTCAGCTCAACGATTGGATCAAGCATATGAAGCAGGCTGAACTGCAAAGAGACCGCTCTCCTTTCATCGCACACCCTCTTTTGTCGAATACAATTGGGTAGTTTTGAACCAGTTAATGAATAAAAAAACTCAGACCGGACTTGCGAAAGTGCAAAACCTTTGGTTTCGTTACCGGTCCATTATATATGGTTCTTCAAGTAGTTGTAAGTGACAGCTAATGAAGAATTTCAGAATAATGAAACCTTATGGGTTCAATAAATTTTTGATCCAGGGGTTTGCTTAAAATTATTATCTTATGCAATTGGGTAACTCTTACAACGACACCAATTCGGACCGGTACTGCGCCAGTAAAATGAAGAAACCAGTAAACTTCATGCACGTGGCTCCGGGAGCGAAAGAAGTATTCATTGTCGGTGACTTCAATGATTGGTCTCCATCGGCTAATCCCATGGAATCCCGGCCAGGCGGATCCTGGGTTGCTCAGCTGGATTTAACCCATGGGGCTCATCACTACTATTTTCTGGTGGATGGACAGGTCGCTTTGGACAAACGAGCGCAAGGGGTTGCGCGGAATGAGAAAAACGAGCGAGTTTCTTTGATGACCATCAGTTGATGTTCGAAGAAACTGTCTGTAACGACATCTGAATCATTTCAGGCTTTCTGATTTACCCTCTCGCATTATCCGGTTTTGGGTAAAAGATTGGTTTCGGAAGTCCTGCACAATTAGCAGCGCTGTGATTACTCTTCAACTCATTGCGCTGTTTTTCTTTTTCCACCGCAGATTCTTTTGAAGAAGATCCGGATCCTTCTCAGCTACTTCAAGAGAGGAAAAATTGCGTTCTTTTCCCTTTTTTCAGAACTCTCCCTATTCTTTTAATTGTCTTGTTTGCTGAATGAAATTCATGAAATCCAGTTCTGTGTCAAATTCTGGTTTAATTCCTGCTTTTTTCTATCCGCTGGTAGGCGTGCCGAATAATTATTTCAAAAAAAATTGAATGAAATCTCCCGGTAAACGCCTCCAATGATTAACAGGCATGGTTCTCAAAAAATGTTTGTCTAGATTTTGTTATATTTTAATGTTTGACAAAGGGTTTTAAGTTAGACATTATATGAACGTTAATTAAACGAACTGGATACCATTGACCTCGAAAGCTATTATGAATGAAATGACCTCCAATGTCTCAGAGCTGGAGAAATACATGCAGCTGATCGCTCAGTTGCCGTTGATTTCTCCAGAGCGCGAAGTAGAACTGGCCAAGCTTTTGAATGAGGGTTCGCAGTCCCAGAAGGAATCTGCGAGGGAGGAGTTCATTAATGCCAACCTCCGATTGGTTATCAAGATCGCCATTGAGTACTCTCACTGCGGTCTTGACCTGGCTGATTTGGTGAGTGAAGGCAACTTGGGATTAATCAAGGCCGTTGAAAGATTTCAGCCTGAAAAAGGCGCGAAATTCTCTACATACGCTGCGTTCTGGATCCGACAAAGAATTCGGCGAGCTTTATCGAATCATGCCCGAACGATTCGGATTCCTGTTCACCAGCTGGATCGATTGCGCAAGGTGATTCAGACCCGCAAAAAGCTGGAGTCTGATGGTAAAGACGGAATGGAGGCTGAAATTGCCAACGAATTAGGCCTTTCCACAGCCAAGGTCAAAGAAACTCTTTCCCTGGTCAGCTCTGAAATGAGTTTGGACGAACCCATGGGCAGTAAAGATGATTCCAAACAATCTTTACAAGATTTGCTAGCCGACTCAGGAGCTATATCGCCCGATGAAAACATGCAAAACGGTGAAATGATGAGCTACCTGAAAGAAGCCATCACTGATCTGCCAGATAGACATAGAAATATCATCTTGCGCCGTTTTGGGTTGAATGACGAGGAACCTGAGACTCTGGAAAGAATCGGAGTGGATTATAATGTCTCCAGAGAACGAATTCGTCAGTTGGAAGCGGATGCCCTTCGCCTCCTCCGCAGAAAAATTAATACGATTCATGCGCAGCGTTCGAAAGAAGAACTCTGGATGGACGAACCTTTGACGAAATCATCCAAACTTAAAAATAAAAGCGTTTTGGCTAA
>JAUIHU010000181.1 GCA_030432175.1 Verrucomicrobiia bacterium
GAGCTTGGCTGCGATGCATTGATCAAAGGGACGCAGGTGGATGGCGTCTATTCCGACGATCCGAAAACCAATCCGAAAGCCACAGAAAGATAGACGACCAGTTCCATAATATTCGATAATGTCGGTCGACGCATGGCCGTCTGCAATTGGTATGTCATCAATACTATGACACTCATTCCCGGGACCATTCCCATTGCTGAGCCAATGTTAAAGACTTGAAACTTTAAGCTGGATGCGCCAGCTACAAGATTCACCACAACAAATGGAGCCACAGGTACCAGTCGGACCAATGCAACTGACAGGGGCCCTCTTTGCCCCAGAACCCGATTCAGTTTTTCAAGTTGCAGGGATGTCACTCTTTTTAAAATAGGTGTACCCAGTTTTCTTCCCACCCAAAACCCGGCTAATGCGCTGAAATGCGCTCCCAGTAATCCACATCCCAACGCTGCCCAAGGTCCAAACAAAGCAACGCTCGCAATCACAATCAGATTGATTGGAATACCTATCAACCCGGCCCCGATGTGGATCAAGATCAAATAGAACGTAGCTAATGGTAAGTCCTTAAACTGATCAAGAAAAACGGTGACTTCCGATTGATTGATATTTCCCAGCCAACCTTGTTGGAACGCCAGAATCAAGGCTCCAACCAATAACATCAATAGAACGGCCAGACTCAGTCGAGTTGTCGCTTTTTGACGTACTTCAGGCGGTAGTGTGCGTCTTATGTAGCCCGAAGGATCCAATGGCTCATCAGGGTCCAGAAGTTGGGTGTCTGTCAATTTTCGTTCCAGAATTGAGTTTAAATGAAACTGAAACGGTTGCAGTGAATGACCTTCGTCAGAAACCAGCTCGTCCAGAGCCGATGTCAGATTGGAATGCCGCTGACGTACAACTTCAACTTGTTCGGATGTTTTACTAAAATGAATCCCAAGCAGTCGGTTGAGAAAATTCCGGGCAACTTCAGGCTGGGATTCAAAATCGATGGTCATTTCCAACTCAGAATCCACTCGCATGGAGCGATTGCTCAGATTGGAAGATCCAATCTTCACCCATCGATCATCGGCAATAAACAGCTTGGCGTGCACGTAAACTTGCCGGGACGACCCTTGATCACGAGCCAACGGATAATAAAGACGCAAACGATTGTGCAAATCAGCCTCAGTCAAAGACTCAAACAATCGATCTCGAAGCAAACCCATCGTATTTTCTTCGACCCAACCACCGGTATCCTGGGTCATGACAATGATGACTTCAGGGCCCTCGGGCTCTTTCAAACGACGCATCAATGCTTTGGCAATTCGTTTGGATGAGAAGTACTGGTTCTCAAAATAAATAAAATTCTTTGCTTCTCGAATTGCCTGAAGGTGAAGTCGTTCAATTTCCCGGATCTCTGGCTCCGGATCAAACTCAGAATATGTCCGGGAAATAGCAACTTTCAGTGTTTCAAAATCAACTGGAATGTTATCTGGCCAAAGTGTTCGGGAGTCAGAATCAGAATCCATTTCCAGGTCTTCCAGCGACTTACCCGTCGCTCTCTTCCATCGGTAGTCAAACAATTCTCCCAATGACTGTGCTGCAGGACCGGTGACTGCCATTTGAACATCATGGTAAGGTTTGTACGGTTTTCCCTCAGGATCGATTCTCCTTTTGTCTACAGCCAGATGGTCTGTTGAATCCCAACGCCAGGCGCTCAGGTCCAGCCCTCCACAAAAACCGAGCTGATTATCAATCACTACCACTTTCTGGTGATGCGACGCCCCCACAGGCAACTGGTCGTCTTTATAAAAATTGAGTCGCTCGTGTCTGGCTCCTAAGGATTTGGGAAAAACATTCCATTCCCTTTCGGTCGCATAAATGACAGCAAAATCCCAAACAAGCACATATACCTCCAAATCAGGGTTTTGATTTAAAACTGCTACAAGAAAATCACCCAGCTTGGAAGGCCAGCCGTCATCGTCTCCATCTCTGACTAACTCAACTTCACTGTTCAGGTCCCAGGCCAGGATGCAAACTCGTTTTTGGGCTTTGAGCACAGATTCCCGAAAGGCTTTGAAATAATCCTGGCCGCCAATAACAAACGCTCCAGTGTCTGCCTGGGCCAATTTCCAGTGAGTCTTCTCTGTTAAAAGTGGTCTGGAGGAAATCGAATTCATCTAATTTTCAAGATAGTCTCAAAATGAAATTATTCTTCCATGTAAATCCATATGAATATTCTGAAAATATTTGGCTTTATACCTGAAGCCTGAGGAATTTCTCACAAAAGCGCTCCTGACAGCTTCGCAGGACTCCTGATCCGCATTGAACGCAGCGTGAACTCACAAAATGCAACCCATTGGCTGGGCCGGCTGGCCCACAGACTCAAAGAACTGGGAGAAGAAAACTCCCAAAAATCCGTCGCCTCCTGGTTGACCCACTCCTTTTACCCACCAGAGCGCCAAATATAGAACTACAAGAACTCCTTACCAGTGAACAAATCATTATGAACATCGACAACAGCGCCTTGGACTGGTCGGTTCATTACATCGAACAAGGCCGTGAATAGGACCACAAACAAGGGTGACCAGCGCCAGGTTCCACCGCCGGACAAGCGGTCTTCCGCATCCGGCGGTGTGGAAAGCTCCCGGGGTGAAATCCACGGGAGCCCTATCCGATCGGGACTCCACCCAACCTCAATCCCTCAATCACATCCCGGATAAGCCACTCTTAGTGAGACTGTCCAAGGTATTCGAGCAACGCCTTCAGATCTTCTTTTGGCAACGCTTCGAAACCTATCGGCATGATGGATGTTTCTGATGGTGTCAATGCAGCGATGTCTTCTCGCTGTATCACATGTTTTTGACCGGCAACATCCAGAATCTCAATGGAAGAACGAGTCTCCGAGTCCAGTCTTCCACTGAATAGTTCTCCTTCAATGGTTTCTACCATCCAGAGTCTGTAATTAGCTTCTACAGAACTGTTTGGATCCACAATGGCGGTCAGGGTTTCAGCTCGATCTCGCGCTCCGATTCCTGTCAGATCAGGTCCAACTTCCCCTCCTTTTCCATCAATCTTATGACAGATTGCGCAACTGGCTTCAAAAACCACTTTTCCTCGCTCAGGATCTCCTTTTTCTTTCACAAGCGGCAGTAATTCCTGCACGATTCCTGTCCGTTCGAGTTTCACATCCGATAGTTCTTCAAAGACTCTTCTTGCGCGACGTGATATGAACCGATTGGGATATTGGCGAAGCTGAGCCCATTGATCAGGTGAAAGTTCAGAAAACTGAATTTCTTCTTCCTGAATGTTCTGAAGTAATGCCATGGTCCATTCAGAACGTCTCAATAATGAACTAATTGCCGAACGCTTCATGGTAGGTGTGTAATGCTCCCATCGACTCATTATCGCTTCGCCAGTGGCCCGGTTTCTACTGGATGTCAATGCATTCAGTAATCCTGATGCCAGGTCTGGAGGTGTCAGGAGCTGAATCATTGAAACAATCCCTTCAATGGTTTCAGCTTCGTCATTCAGTCTGACCAAACGCTCCACTGCAGCGGATCGTTGTTCGACCGACAATTCATCGTCCGCTACCTGAGATTTCAGATTTGCAATGACCGCTTCCACGCTTTCACCAAAAAGGGCTGGCATGTCCCATTTCTGAGCAAGAATCAGCAGTCGATCTCTGTCAGTTTCAGGCATGGTTTGCATCAGCTGTTTCAGTCTTTCAGAGTCAGACTCGGAAATCTCCGGCGCGTCGTCGGATGGCCAGTTGTTTGCCAGACTATCGAGCGTTGTTGTGGCGACACTCGGTTTGGTATTCGCCAATCCTGTCAACACATTAACGATACTTTCCACTGGCGCCCGTCTTGCATAGTGACTGGTAACAATTGGTAGAACAGTTCCAATGGATGTATCTTCAAAATTGGATTCTTCTGAGTTTGAATCTGCTTTGACTTGTTTAAAAACAGCTTGAAGAAATCCGGCGTCGTGACGAGTAGCCGCAGACGTGGCAGCATGCTGTGACCAGCTATTCATTTGATCGCCTGCTTCAGCCAGCAAATTAAATACTGCTTCTCCAACAGCTTCACTTGCAGGAGCGTCTGCCAAAGCCAGTAATGCAGCCATCTGAACTGCCGGATCGCTGTCTCGCAACAATCCATGAGAAATGATCTGACTTCTGGACTCTTCAGTTGCGGGAAGGACACTCACTGCGGCGCGTCTAACGGCATAAGACGGATGCTCTAATGCCACAACTGCAGAACTAAATGCTTTGCCAGAGGAAGCTTCAAGAACTCCCAGTCCTTTCAGTGTCCACAAAGCATGGATTGCTGCAGGTGTGAGACCCAATTCATCAGTTTCAGTTATGGAGACCAATTTACAAAGCGCATCCACGACATCCAGCTGATTTCTTTCAACCAAAAGTCGTTGAGCATGCAGACGCCAGAACAAGTTGCTGTGTCCTAATACTTCTACTAAATCTTCAGCGGTTGCGTTTTTTAAACTCATTTCACCGCAATAATCACCCTCCTGATGAGTAATGCGATAAATTCGGCCATGGATCTTGTCCCTCAAAGGTGTGTCATAGGCGTTCCCTTTTCCGGTGTCAAAACCGATTGGGGTTGGATTGTGCTGAATGATGTAGTTATACCAGTCCACTACCCAGAGAGCGCCGTCGGGTCCGACTTCCGCATAAATCGGAGAGGTCCACTCATCGTCACTGGCAAGGAAATTCCTCGCGTTGTGAGCTACGAAGTCTGATCCTTGGCGATCCAGATAAAATAGCCCAAGCAAGTGACCTGTAGGTTCGGCAACAAATTGAGCGGAATTCCAGTATTTCTGAGGAAATTCTCGGGCGGTGTAAATCGCGCTGCCAGATCCGGCTGTATATTTGCCGTGCCAGTCAACTTGGCGAACTTTATCAGTAATTGGGTAAAAGTTCTGACTGTCAGCAATAGATTCTAACCGGCTAGCAGACCAGCCATTGACCTTTTCGTAATAGCTGTTTGGGATTGGCATGTACATACTGGCATTGCCATTGGCAGTGGACCCAATAATGAAGTTATCTTCCGTCAACCCAAGTCCCCAGGTGTTATTATTGCTGGATCTAATAAACTCCAACTCGGACCCGTCCGGTTTAAATCTAAAGATGCCTTGTCCAAAACGAATCTCACGTCCACCTACTTCTCCTTCAAATCCAGAATAACCAACCACACCCCAGATCCAGTTGTCAAAACCGTATCTCAGGTTGCTGGCGGTTGCGTGGGTGTCAAAAGTTCCCCAGCCTTCAAAAAGAACTTTTCTCTCATCTGCGCGATCATCTCCGTCCGTGTCTTTAAACCATTCTGTTTTTCCGGAATGGATCACGATCACTCCGCCATTTGCAAAGACAAAACTCGTTGGAACGCTGAGTTTGTCAGCAAATATGGTAAACTTGTCTGCTTGACCATCGCCGTCGGTGTCCTCGCAGATTTTCAATCGATCATTCCCCTCACCTTCAGGCTGCATGTTGTTGGGATAATCGACGGACTCAGCAATCCAAAGTCGTCCTTGTTCATCCCAGGAAAGCCACAACGGATTCACAATTTCTGGCTCGCTGGAGAACAATTCTGAACTAAACCCTTCCAGCATGACCAGCCGCGGTTCAGATTGTTCCGGGCTAAGAGGCATTTGCATGGTTTGAATGGGTTCACCTTGAGTTCCCCATGCTGCATTAGGAGTGTAGTTGGGGAGCGGCGCCCTGGATTTTGCGTATTCAAACGGAGGTTCCTCTGCGTGAGGCTCTAAATGAGTTGGAGAGGTTGCAGCGGTCCAGCGTATGGCTTTTTCCATCAGATTATGGAAACCTTCTTTACCCCAAGTGCGCTGGTCATGTCCCCAGGCTGTATAGAAAATACGCCCTTTGCCATGAGTTCTTACCCAGGTCCAGGGTTCTCCACCTTCTCTCGTTGGACGTTCAGCCAGCAGGACACGATCCTCATTATGCCGGGAATGCACATAAGTTTCGTCCCAGCTTTCGATGGCTTCCAATCCTTCCATGACTGGATGTTCATGATTAACAATGCGTTCCTGAAACACGCCAGCTCCGTGGCGTCTGAATTGGGCTCCCACCAATTCGACATATGCGGGTGAGTTCAGAAAACAAAAGCTTGCGCAGTGGACAGCCACCAGGCCGCCTCCATTTTCCACAAATCCAAGAAGAGCGCTTTCCTGTTCTGGTGTGATTCTGGTGTGATTGGCATATATAAGCAGGTTGTCAAATCCCTCCAGGTTAGTCGGATTCAAATCGCTGAGTTGATCGGTATAAATCAATTCAATACCTCGATCCTCCATCACCGGTTCCAATATGGCAAACCGTTCAGCTGGTTTGTGAATATCATTATCTCCAAGAAACAATGTTCTGGGTGGCATACCCTTTTCTCCATCGTCATTTGCGAATAATGACAACGGTAAACTCAGGGCGATCCCGATTAGGGCAGGGATTTTCCGATGCAATGACAGGCGTTTTATCATGATTTGATTTGTTATGAGTTATGAAAAAGCCGCCAACCCGGAAATCACAACGACGACATCTACTTGGGTAACGTCGTTTGAATCAGGTTGACGGCTGCTTGAATTTCTTAATTCGCTATTTACAGAGTGAAATCCGGCAATGGCGTTACTTTACCATTGTTCAACGCTGACTCATGCGCGCAGAGACCCACACAGGTCCAGTTAGCTGATTGACGAGCGTTTGGAAATGGATCTCTATCTTCAACCAGGGCCATCGCAAATTCATGGGACAAATGTGGATGACTGCCTCCATGACCACTGCCTTGAGTAAAGCTCAGGTGAGTTTTCTTGGAGTCATCGTAAACACCTTGAGTGGTGTATTTGGCGATGGAATCAGGTAGCAGGTGTGCGAAATCCGGGCACTCTACTTTACCTGGAATTTCCGGTTCAGGCTTTTTGGCAGTATGAACGATCAATGGTTCGTGCTCAATCAATGGCCACTCAACCGATTGTTTAGATCCATAGACATCAAAACTTTCACGGTACTGACGGGCGACGTCGAACAGAGATCTGTATATACGCGCGCTGAGATCTGAATCCTTGAACTTGATGTGAGTGGACTCAATAGCAAAAGGTGAATTGTATTTGGAAACCAATTCTTCACGAATCGTTCCTGATCCAAAGCAGGAAACGTATTCCGCATTCAAACGCAGCAAACCTGCGACCGGTCCGACACAGTGAGTCGCGTACCACATCGGAGGCAATCCGGGCCAGTAATTAGGCCATCCATCCATATCCTGCTGGTGAGATGCCTGCAGGAACTGGATTTTTCCTAGATCGCCTTTCTCATACAATTCTTTGATGTAAAGAAACTCGCGAGCATAAACCACGGTTTCCATCATCATATATTTCAATCCGGTTTCCTCTGCCAATTTGACGATTTTCTCACAATCCTCAATGTTCGTAGCCATAGGAACCGTACACGCCACATGCTTGCCAGCCTTTAATGCAGCAATGGACATCCATGCGTGATCTGGAATCGGGGAATTGATGTGGACCACGTCAATTTCCGGATCCTGCAGCATTTTGTCGAAATCATCATACCTTTTTTCCACGCCGAAGTAGTCACCAACGGCGTCCAACTTTTCCTGGTTCCGCTGACATATAGCAGCGCATTCTGTATGCGGATGTTTTTGCCAGATCGGAATGAATTCGGCTCCAAATCCCAAGCCGACAACGGCTACATTGTATTTTTTGCTCATAATATGTTTAAGGTAAAACTCGCTCTGCCTTTACTTGCCCCCAACCGAATGACAACCAATTACTTACCCATGAAATAAGGTCATCCATCAGTCGTTGGAAAAAAGCAGAATTGCAAGAGTTCAGGGATTTCTCAATTCCATTAAGTAATCGAGTGCAAATTTTGCATTCTCATCACCATTCTGAGCGGCAGCTCCTGCTACTCGCTGAAACTCTGCCATAATCTTTCTGACCACTTCCATTTGCTGCGGGGCCATCCTGATGCTGGAAATGGTCGCCAGACTTATGGCTGCTTCAGAATAATTGTAAGATGTCAGATATGTTTCGAGTTTCTTCGCATTTTGACTGACCACCGGATTCTTGTGGTCGATCAATACCTGTATTCCCAGCGCTTTGGGATCCAGCGAAAGGGTCGCGCCACTAGCATCC
>JAUIHU010000182.1 GCA_030432175.1 Verrucomicrobiia bacterium
CATCCGTTAGCTCTGGAGCTGAGAGACTGACACCAACCATTTCAGCTTGAGAAAAATCAGGTTGGCCCTGGATTTTATCTTCCTTGAAAGTGACGCCGGATTCTTCGCTTTCGTCGCCCCACATCAGTGGAGCGGAGCCGGGTCCGCGGTTGATTCCACCCCGGCAGAACCCCATCAGACAAGCCTTTGCCGCTTCTTTGTCACCGGATTTGCAAGCTGCCAGATATTTAGCCAGTTCGCCTGGATTCTTACATTCGCCAGCGCTCTTGCATTCACCAAGTAATTTGGGATCAATCAATTTCAGGTTCGCCAGTTTCCGGGCGGAATTATTCATTCCGGCTTTCATTTGCTTCAGGGCTTTCAACAATTTTTCCAAATCTTCTTTCGAGAGTTGTGAAGCATCCGAATCAGGATTAGAGGAATCTTTTGAAAGCGCTTTCCTAATAGCTTCCTTCAAGTTTTCGGGCGTCATCTCGCTTGTCAGCCCACCAGACAAAGAGCTGAGATTTTCATTCATCATTTCAGATACTGCTTCCATAGCGGCGCTTTGCGAATCAGAACCTGATTCCATTTTTTGTAACGCAGCGAGCATGGTTTCGGACTCTGCCAGGCTTTTTAGCTTGGCGATCATTTCTTCAGCAGCCTTTTTTGCCTTTTCTTCATTCTTCTTTTGAAGTTGATCCAAGGCTTCCCATGTGCGCCCCGGGTCTTCTGCCCTGGAATTTTCTTCAATTTTTTTCAACTCTTCCTTGCGATTTTGGGCTTCTTCAATATCGAGTATGGATTCTTCTTCAAGACCTTCAATTTGAGAATAGGTATCGTCTACCAGATAGCCGAGATCCATGGACTGACTATCCGCCATTGCGGTGAATCTGTCCGGTATCAGCAGGCATGTGACTGCAAACAAAGCGGAGAATGACAACCAGGATAATGGCCGACCGCTTTTCCATGAAACTCTTGGAGCTGATTTGGCTTCAGGAATATCCCATGCTGACATATCAAAGGATTCTTCAGCAATATACATTCCTCCAAGTGAATTGTATCGATCCAGTTTTGCGCGAGCGCTGGAGGTTTGGGGGCGGTTTTTCCATTCGACCCAGATTGCGGTCAGAATAATGGGAAGCGCCATGGCCCAGCCCGGAGTCAGTTTTTCTGCAGGAACCTGCCAACCTATCCGAGCGACAAGAGAGATAACGCCCCAGGCCAGGAACCAATAGGTCATCCAAAGGACAGAGCGTCTCAGCGCCAGGGAGGAAAAGAGGCTTCTTTCGAAGTTTTTCAGAGTTTGGTGGTCGGTTTGATTCATGGACTACCTCGAGAAATTGGCAATTTAAGGTCTGGTGATTAGATTGAAGGAATATAGCGCTGTATCCGCAATTGGGAAAGAAAACTTGTCTTTGTCTGAGTCGGACCTGTTGGACCTGCCGGACAGGTCCAACAAGTCGGACAGCATAGACTACTCGGACTCGGGTCTCATCAGATAGATGACACCGCCACCACCACCGCCAATCTCATTGGCGTTGTAGATGAATTCGGAATTCAGCGCTTTATCGATTCTGGCGCCGGCTTCGGTGAGGTGCGCAGAGGTATAGTCATCGAGACCATCCAATGATTTCACCTCAGCGATTTTTGCATTCAGTTTACGTAAATGACTCATAGCCAGGTCTGAAACTGGAATATATGCCGCAGAACTCCCCGCGCCTGGCATGGCCAGGTCCACTAATCTCTCCAGATATTCTCGTTGCAGGTTGCGGCGAAGGCTGGAGATTAATGGCTTACGATTCGTATAGCAGTGATCGGCTTCAACGCTATCCAATTCGGTAAAGATGGTTTGGGTTACCATTTTCATCATTTCAGGCAGCGTGATCATGTCTTGATCTGCGGGAGTGCGGAATTCGTTGTCAAAGACTCGCTGAAGAGTCGTTGGATTGGCGATCATGGTCAGTACAGAAGCCTGGATTCCCAGAATTTGATCGTGAACTTCCCAGGTTGGATCATCCATGTATCCAGCGCTTCCGTACCATTTATCAATCGTCATCCGATTGAGGAGTTCAGGTGTCAGCCCATAAGCTTCGTCCTTCATGCTGTGCTCCAAGGCAAATTGCAGCGCCTCTCTTTGAGTATCCGCTGGCACCACTTCGATCGGTTGCGTGGAATTTGGATCTCCCTTTTTGGCGCGATTGATAAACGCTCCACCGATCCAGTTGGCCATCATATTGATAGCGCGAGTCTGCATCATCAGAGTGAGACTGTAACCTTCCCGGGCTTTTGCCCAGCTTTCACCGTCTTTAACAAAGTGGTCAATGATCCGCCCGCGATGGTATTCAGCCAATTCAACCTGACTCTTGGCATAGTCCAGTGGATTTTTCCCAAAGTCATAGCGTCGAGCCAGTGGGTCAGGTCCCCAAGTGTCTTCATCAGTCGCGTATTGTAGCTCTGGTTCAGAAACACGGGCTAGAATTGGACGCAAGTCCTGGCTGAATGTGTATCCATACTCAATGGCCCACATGTCGTATGGCCCAACTTCAATCATAGCGAAATCTCCTTGTTCTTCGCCATACTCACCAAATCGCATATTGACTGGAATATAATCCATGACTGATCCAGTGAAGGGCTTTTTCCCTTTGATTTCGGGACTATTGATTTCGTCAAAGGTATATAGTCCAGAGGCTTTGAAGTTGTGGCGCAATCCGATTGTGTGTCCTACTTCGTGCGAAACGAGATCTGCAACCAGAGGTCCAACGAACCATTCAGGGATGCCATCAATTAAAGTTTCCGGTTTTTTAGGTTCTGGTTTTTGTTCTTCGCCAGATTCTCCCTCGCCGCCTTCGCCTTCTGTTTCAGCATCCTGGGAATTCTTGACATCCAACATCATTCTCATGACCGCCAAATCAATAGATTTAGCAGAAGCAGCCATGCAGAGTCCGTTGACCTGGCTGACCCGACCCGACAGACCGTCAAATTCCTCATCGCCCATCATGTGCGTGTGATCATGACCAGCGGGGTGGCCTCCGTAACTCAAAGGGGCGGAGTGTTTGCGGGCCTGGATCAATTGTTGCCTTTCTGCTGGATGAGCCAGGCGGATGCGTGGATCCCAGTTAGGTTTGTCATGCAGCCATGCCAAGGTTTGAGGTGTGAATCCTTCCATGGCAACTTGAGGGAGCATTTCGTTGTATTGATTCCAGAAATGGCGAATCCATCCATCGGTCAGAATAATATCGGCATCCAGGATTTGACCGGTTAGTGGGTGAACACGGCTGGGTCCGATTGCGGTTCCAATATCGTTATTCAGCCAGCGGACGAAATTGTAGCGCACGTCTTCTGGATCTTTATCCATGTGGGCTCCTGTTCGAGCGTCTTGATAACGGACTTCTATGGCATTGTAGATGCCGATATTTTCAAATGCCTTGTTCCACATCGTGATTCCGTCATGGATCCAGCGGCGGTAGCGGATCGGGGCGGTGTGTTCGATGTAAAAAACGATAGGATTCTTGGGAGGGCTCAGTTCCAGTGAAGGATCGGCTTTTTCGAGATGCCATCGATTGATGTATCGAACTTCGACCTGGTCATCGATATACTTACCCAGATCTCGGTATTCCGTTACAAAATACCCAACCCGTTCATCAGCTTTTCTGGGTTGATATCCGGTGTTATCCGGAAGGAGGCTGATGGAGTAGTGGAAAGTTTTAAGAATTCCCTGACCTGTGGGGGCTTCGAAGGCCACTTCGATATTGTAAGGAAATGCTTTTGCTGAAGTGATATTGACCAATCTGGAATTGATTCCGGAAGCGGCAGAACCGAAAAATGTACCTGCTCGACCCACCAGCAGCGCAGTCAGATCAATCAGCGGGCCGCCTTTGGGCACATAAGTCAGGATTGGCACATCCAGAAGGACTCGATCGGTGAACAGGCGATTTACGGATGAACGTGATTCCGGGTCACCTGTGGATCTGACCGACACGTTTGGTTCCACTAGCGCCAGACGTTTTCCATATTGTTTCCAGTAAACATATTGGTCACCGGCCTGAAGCCCTGCATAGAGTTCTCCACTGGAGACGGTTGTTGCGATAAAGTGTTTCTGATTCGCGAAATTGCGGGGTAATTCTCCCAGGAGCCTGTTTTCCTTCTTGTTAATGTAGAGGTTGTATAGGCTGGGGGCTGGGTCGGCGGTTGAGTTGACCTTCTGAAATCCTGCGATCACTGAGTTGAACGGAGGGAATTCAGGTTGTGCTGATCTTCCTTGTTGAGGAGTAGAGCCGCCGGGCACACCAGCCGGAGTTGTTTGTCCCGATGCTGCAGTGCAGAAACTGGCGCAGACCAGTCCGGACCATATCAACAGTCGGGATTTGGCGTTTAACAGGTTGTTTCTCTTTTTCATGAGTAGACCTAGACTAGGTGAGGTTTCTGGATCAGATCGAAATAGATCAGACCCTAAGCTTTGATTTGACGTTTAAGCGCATGAGCGCAAACCGATTCATCAGGCACAGAAACCGTTATCAGATGAAATGGATACCCTGAAACGCCAAATTGTTCAATGATTCCCGATTATTCGTCAAAGTATGTGACACTCAAAAATAGTTTTGGCGCTTTGTTTGCTGATAATTTTATTGTCAGTGGTTGATAAAGGACAATATGTGAACAAACATGCTATAATAAATAATCCGTTCTTTATTGAGTTCACGCCACGGCAAAACATACAAAAATAACCTCTAAACTCGATAAAACCATGAAATTCCATTCTGCAAAAAAGAATCGCTCAGGCTTCACACTGGTTGAAATCATGATTGTTGTGGCTATCATCGGACTATTGGCAGCCATTGCTATTCCTAATTTCGTCAAAGCTCGGACATCTGCTCAAACCAATGCATGCATTGCGAATTTGAAGCAAATTCAGGGCGCTATTGAACAGTGGGCGCTGGAAACCAAAGCTTCTCCAGGAGATGTGGTAGCCTTGACTGATATTTCCGGAGACAACACAAAGCACATTGCCAAGGAAATCAACAACGGGCTGGATTGCCCAGGGGGTGGAACTTATGCTGTGACTGATATCAGCAGTGATCCTACATGTACAATTGCAGACCACGAGCTGTAATTGCGCTGAATTAACTGCAAATTCAAATCGCCAAAAGTTTAGTTCACAGTTCGGTAGTTGTTAATGCCGGGTAGAGCAACCCTGCTCTCCGGCATCCAGGTCCCAACCCTCATTAGTTGCTCCAAGTTTTCAATTATAATTCTTGGAAAATAGATTAGTTCAGGCACGATAGGTTAATAATAACTTAGCAGGATTCGGCGCTGAACTGGAATGGAACTGAATCAACACAGCATATTTATGGCGCGGCCCCAAATTCGTCAAATGCGGGGGTTTACGTTGTTGGAAATTATGATCGTTGTTGCGATCATCGGCCTGATTATGGCAATAGCCATACCAAACTTTGTAAAATCCAGAACCTTGGCACAGTACAACATTTGCGTCGCAAATTTAGCCAAGATCGAAGCAGCCAAACAGATTTTCGGAGTTGAGACAGGCAAAATTAACGGAGATGTCGTGGAAGAATCGGACTTGATTGGTCCAGACCTGTATTTGGACTCAATGCCTGAATGCCCTTCGGGTGGCAATTATGAAATTAATGCCATAGGGACAGTTACCACATGTACGATTGCCGGGCATGAAATTGATTAAACTACAAGATTTTTCCATTAATTGGCCCTAATCCAACAGCCTTGACTTACTTGCAAACAGATTTTTTTTCTAAAAATCATTTCACCCCTCCGACCAGTCCATTCAGAATCTGTGTCGGAGGGTCTTTAGTTTTAGCGTTAGGTCGTCAATCGCTTGATTTCTTCCCGAATAGTGATGAGGTCTGGATCACTCAGGGCTCGATTCCGGATACAATCTTTACCTGCCAGCTGAATTGCTTTTCGGATCCAGCGAACAGCCTCGATACTTTTACCCAAAGTGCATTCGTAACAAGCAAGATTATAAGGCACCAGATCGCAATCAGGGAATATATCCCATGCGGGACGAAGTGAATGATACGCCTCAGCCGTGCGACCTAATTCATGGAAGGCAAATGACCTTTGGATCCATCCCGGCAAAAAATCTGGATGTCTTTGCACCAGGTCGCAACCGATTTCAAGAGCTTCGCCCCATTCTTTCTCTGCTGATGCTATTTCCCAACCCACAGTCAGCACCTCAGGTAACTGGCTCAAACCAGGATGAATTTGAGCCAGTTCCTTGCGCGCTTCACCAGGGGCATCCAGTTCCAGCCACCCCTGAGCTGCGAGCCAATAATGTGAATCGGGAGGATTTAGCGCAGGCATGTTTAATTTAATACTCCACCATCCGAACCAACTCGCGCAGTTTTTCCAATTGCTGGGCAGACTCTCTGGATCTTAACGGATTCTGCCTGAGATATATCTTCAAGAACGGAGCGAATCGGCGTGATCCTGCCTGATCATTTTCTGCCATCTCTATTAAAATTGAAACATCGCGAATTTGATTGTTCTCAAGAAAGAGAAATCCAAGTTCGTTCAACGGTTTCAGGGGATCCAGAACTGATATCTGATTGTTTTTAAGAGAAAGCGTGGAAAGATTTTGCAGACTACCGATGCCGGAAATATCGCTGATGGAATTGTAATCCAGATACAAAGACCAGAGCTTCTTCAATCCAAGCAATGGCTCGACAGTGGTGATGTGGTTGTCAGAAAGATAAAGTGAATTTAACCGCTTCAGGTCACGGATTGGCTCAATGTCTTCGACCAGATTATTGGAAAGTTCAAGATACTGAAGCCCCTCAAGACTGGCAAGCGGGCTGATATCCTTGATACGGTTGCCAGCCAGGTTCAGATATTGGATCTCTTTCAGGTTTTTAATGGGATCCAGAGACGTGATTTCGTTGCTCTCCAAATCTAGAGAAGCCAATCGTCGACAATGTTCCAGGCCGGATAAATCTTTGATACCCATTCCGGAACCTTTGATTGTAGAAATCTGCGCCACATCTTCTGCGAGAATAGGTTCATCGTTGTAACGCTTGGAGAAAACCGCCTTTCTTACTGCAGCTTCGAGATTTTTATCCGGAAAAATTGATTGAGGTTTGGTTTCCTGGTCAGTGGATTCTTCCTGAGCCATCGCGGAAGAGCACAAGGCCAGAATCAATATCAAAGGGGTCCAAAGAAATTTATGTGCGGAATAGTTCATAGCGGGAATGTTTGTAAATTTCATAGTTAACATGAATCACTCAAACTTTCTTCTGGAATCAACGGTAGGTTACTATTCAAGAAAAACAGGGATAGAAATCAATAAAATTTCTTTTTGCCTGATGGATCTGGTTCCCGGAGACTAAGAGAATCATGGATGAAACCCGAGTCAAAAAGCCGAATCGATTAGCCAACGAAAAGTCACCATACCTTCTGCAGCACCAATTCAATCCAGTGGATTGGTATCCATGGGGGGAGGAGGCCTGGGAAAAAGCTGCCGAAGAGGATAAGCCTATCTTTCTAAGTATCGGTTACGCCACCTGCCATTGGTGTCACGTGATGGAACGGGAGTCTTTTGAAGATCCGGGTGTGGCTGCCATTCTGAATGATGCTTTTGTCAGTATTAAACTGGATCGAGAAGAACGGCCAGATGTGGATAAGATTGACGGACTTTCTCCTGTCATTGCCATCGAGCAGAAAACTACCAGCAAAAGCCCCAGGTCGACAGTTGGCACGATCACTGAAGTCTACGATTTTTTAAGGCTTCTCTTTGCCCGGATCGGCGAGGCCCATTCGTACAATACGGGAGAAAAGATGGTGAGTTACAGCGATGAGAAGATCCTGGAGTTGATCCTGGAGGATGTTGAGGATAAACGGATCCTGTTGCTGGCCCCCATCGTCAAATCGCGAAAAGGACATTACCGGGAGCTGTTTCAGCAGATCTCGAAACAGGGCTTTGTGAGAGTCCGCGTCGACGGAGAGATTCTTGAAGTGGAAAAAGGGATGAAATTGGACCGCTACAAAATTCACGATATTGAAATTGTCATTGACAGATTACAGGTTGACTCTAAAGATAGAAAAAGAATATACGATGATGTAGTAATGGCGATGAAACATGGAGATAAATCTATGATATTGATGAATTTT
>JAUIHU010000183.1 GCA_030432175.1 Verrucomicrobiia bacterium
CAGATAAGCTGAGAAGAACTCATCAATATTTTACTTTTCAATTCGGAGCTGGCTCTGCTCTGAATCGGACAAACTGACCTCAGGGGAAATGCTTTTTTTCTCGCATTGAGGTCCTGCATTCATTATTTACGGCCCTTCGGCACATGACGGAACAAATTGTCATATTGGATTTCGGATCACAGTACACGCAGGTTATCGCTCGCAGGATTCGTGAGCTGAGCGTTTACTCCACTATTCTCCCATTTAATACACCGGCGGATGAAATCGCGGCCATGAAGCCCAGCGGTATCCTTTTGTCGGGCGGGCCATCGAGTGTATATGCCAAAAAAGCGCCACTCCCTGACCCTGGGATTTTCGACCTGAATGTTCCCATTATGGGGATTTGTTATGGGCTGCAGACTTTAGGAAAATTACTGGGAGGCGAAGTCGAGCCCTGCTCGAAACGAGAATTTGGGAAGTCCCAGCTGCAGGTTGTCGACAAAGACTCACTGTTGTTCAAAAAATTGCCCAAAAACCTGCAGGTTTGGAACTCCCATGGAGATCAGATCACCAAACTGCCTCCTGGATTCAAAGCAATTGCCAAAACCGAGAATTCTGGATTTGCAGCAATTGAGAATAGGGAAAAGGGCTGGTTCGGATTGCAGTTTCACCCAGAAGTTGCTCACACGCCGAGAGGCAAGGAAGTATTAACCAACTTTGTACATAAGGTCTGCGGATGTTCCAATTCCTGGAGCATGCGGAAATATGTTGATCAGGCTGTTGAGGAGATTCAGGAGCAGGTCGGAAATGAGAAGGTGATTCTTGGACTCAGTGGTGGGGTGGATTCCAGTGTAGCTGCGGCGTTGCTGCATAAAGCCATTGGAGATCAACTCACTTGTATTTTTGTTAATAATGGTCTGCTGCGCGCGCGTGAAGCCGAAGCGGTGAAAGATCTTTTTGGATCTCATTTTAAGATCAAACTGGTTTACTCAAACGCATCCCGCGATTTTCTAAGTAAACTCAAGGGAGTGACCGACCCGGAGAAAAAACGGAAGATCATCGGGAACACATTTATCGAAGTCTTCGAAAAAGCGACTAAAAGGGCAGGAAAAGCTCGGTTTCTGGCCCAGGGAACGCTTTACCCGGACGTAATCGAGTCGGTGCCGATCGCTGGTAATCCTGCAGCCATGATTAAGAGCCATCATAATGTCGGCGGACTGCCCAAGCGCATGAAGTTTGAGTTAGTGGAGCCCTTAAAATGCCTTTTTAAAGACGAAGTTCGGGAATTGGGGCTGGAATTGGGACTGCCCAAAGAAATCGTATATCGGCAGCCATTTCCTGGTCCTGGACTTGCGGTTCGCATTCTCGGTGACGTCACATCCAAGCGACTGGAGATTTTGAGGAACTCGGACGCGATTCTCATTGAGGAAATGAAATCCAACGACTGGTATTACAAAATCTGGCAAAGTTTTGCTGTATTATTGCCGGTCCGCAGTGTGGGTGTCATGGGGGATGAGCGCACTTACGATTACACCATAGCCATTCGAGCTGTTGAATCGCAGGATGGAATGACCGCTGACTGGGTGAAGTTGCCGTATGATTTGCTCGAAAAAATCTCCAATCGCATTATCAATGAAGTGAAGGGAGTGAATCGTGTTTGTCTGGATATTTCCAGCAAACCACCAGCGACGATTGAATGGGAATAACCCGTTGTTGTGTTTCAGGACGGAAGTCTTTAAATTCACCATCAGAAATGTAATATTTGCCGAAAGCTTTTGTCCTGAATTGCTAAAGAACCGCCTAAGCGCCGCATGTACCTTAAGAATCTCACTGTTCATGGATTTAAATCATTCGCGGACAAGATCTCTCTGGATTTCCAGCCGGGAGTGACTGCGGTGGTGGGTCCCAATGGATGTGGGAAGTCCAATGTTTCGGATTCGATTCGCTGGGCTCTTGGAGAACAATCCGCCAAAGCGTTGCGTGGTGGGGAGATGGCCGATGTCATTTTCAACGGGACGGATAAGCGGAAACCATCCGGCCTGGCAAATGTGACAATGACCCTGAGCGATGTTGATCAGGATCAGATAGAGGCGCTCGGCATCAAGTTGGATTACAACGAAGTCACCCTCTCCAGGCAGGTCGATCGTGATGGGCGCGGCGAGTACTATATCAATCAAGTGAAGTGCCGGTTGAAAGACATCCAGCGCTTCCTGATGGGAACCGGTCTTGGGCGCGCGAGTTACAGTATCATGGAGCAGGGGAATATTACCCAGGCTCTCTCCAGTAAGCCCGAAGAGCGACGCGCAATTTTTGAAGAAGCAGCAGGCATCACTCGATTCAAATCCCAAAAGCGGGAAGCGGTTCGAAAACTTGAACACACCGAGCAGAACCTGATCCGACTGAACGATCTCGTCACTGAAGTTCAGCGACAACTCACCTCACTCACTCGTCAGGCAAGTAAAGCGCGTCGATACAAAGCTATTTTTGGCAGACTTCAGTTTTTAGACACCCAACTGGCCAAAAAGACATTTGACGAAGGAGCGGACCTGATTCAGGCGCGGGCGGCAGACTGGCAGCAAGCCAAATCTGAGTACCAGGCTCTGGAGGATTCTTTGGTGGAATGGGACTCCCAGGCTTTGGGACTTCGTGAGGCTTTGGAGGAGATTGAAGGTCGACTCCAGGCCAGCCAGGGAAGATTTTACGAAATCAACAATACGCGAGATCAGAAGCAAAATCAGATTCACTATAACGAAGAACGCCTCGCCGGGTTGGAGTCCAGAGAAGCTCAAGCGCACCAGGAGATCCAGAATGGCTCCGAACAAATTGCCGCTTCCAGGGAGAGTATTCTGGAACTGGAAAGTCGGATCGAATCCGCCAGAGGAGAATTGGAAGCGCGGCGCAATTCAGTCGAGGCGTTGAGTGAGAGTTTGAGTGGGATTGATTTTGAACTTCAGACCGCTCAGGAAACTTATCGGGAAGCCCAGGATCGACGTCAGGAAATTCAAAGAGAATTAGAATCGGTCATTCGGGAGAAGAATGAAATTGAACTTCGCCAGAAGGGAGATGTTACCCGGCTGGAAAACCTCAGGGCTGAGCGAGCACGATTACTGGAGAATCAGGCAGCTTTGGAGGAAAAGCTCCAGGATTATGCCGGACAGGTCAAAACTGCCCGCGAGGTGATGGAGGAAGAAGAAATTCGTCGTGAAGAATTAGACACCCAGTTGGAGATTCTGAAAGCGGATTTGGAAACCCAGCGCGAAGAAATGAGTTCGCTCAGGCAGAAACTCGCCAATCGGAAATCCCGCCTCGAAGTCATGGAACAATGGGATTCCGAGGGAGAAGGTCTGAGTGAGGCCACCCGTGATTTAGTGAATCAACCTGGAGGCATCTACTCCCTTCTGGCTAACGAAATCGAAGTTAATCCTGATTTTGTAGCGGCTATTGAGACAGCTCTTGGACCGAACATGCAGATGGTCATCACCGAAAATCAGGAGCAGGCCCTGAGCGCTTTGGAAGATTTGCGAGCCAGCAAAAAAGCGCGCGTCAGAATAGCTTCTTACGAGACGCGCCGTCCTGCCATGCAGGTCTTCAATCTTGATGATTTGCTTGAAGACTTTGAAGATGTGGAGCCGGCAGCGCCGATGGAAAGAATTCAATCCGGCGAAGTGATTCCTGCAGTTGAAGTTGTGGATGCCCCAGAGTGGGCCATGTTGATCCTGGAAGGATTGCTGGAAGACTGCTGGATTGCTCAGAATTTTGATATTGCGCTGGCTGCCTGGGAAGAAAATCCAGGATCTCGAACGCTGGTTACATTGGATGGGCAATTGTTGAATCGCTCCGGAATTTTTTATGGTGGTTCCGATGAATTGACCGATCCTGCCAACTCCTTGCTGGCACGGAAACAGGAAATTGAATCCCTGACCGAAGAGATTGCAGACATTGAGCTGAAAGTGGAATCCAAGGATCAAAGCATCCAGGAGATTCAAGCTCAGCAAAGTACGTTGCAGGATGACCGCCGAGAAGTGATGGAGCGGTTGCGCGAGGAGGAAATGCGAGTTGCTTCGCTGGAAGGCGAGTTAAATGTTTCTCAAAACGCGTTGTCATCGATTGGGACACAATTAGAAAAAGCTGAGTCGGATTTGGAGCAACTTGAGGGTTCATTATCAGGCGGAACTGGGACGGTTTCCGAACTGACTCAAAAAGCGGAAGAACTTGAAGTTCGCAAGAATGAAGCCGTTGAGGAGGTAGAACGACTGGAACGAGAGGTAGAAGATGCTCGCTTGCGAAGAGAAGAGCAAAACAGCGAACTGACCGAAATCAAGGTTCAGCTGGCCAGTGAAGAAAGAAACTTTACCAGCATGCAGGAGCAACTGGCTCCGATTAGCCACCGGATCGAAGAGATTGAGGGCCGCATTGAAATGGCGAATGCTGAATTGGAGGAAATCAGCTCCAAGCGCGAAGTTTATCGACAGGAAAATGAATCTTCCTTAGCCGCTTTGCAAGAGTTGCAGGAGCAGCAGGATCAGTTGCATTCAGAACTGGAAGCCTGCAAAGAGCAAAAAGCCAGTCAGGAAGAGGTCATTGCCGAGAAAGAGGGAATGATGCGCGAGCAACGCCAATCGGCAATGCAACTCCAGCAGCGAGTCGGCGCTTTGGAAATTGAACTGGAACGGAAGAGAATGTCCATTCAGGGGCTTGTCGAAAAAGTTCAGCAACGTTATCAGATCAATTTGGAGGAGGTTCAAACTGAGCGATTTATCCTGGTTCCAAAAGGAAATGAGCTTCCTGATATCTATCGTGAATTTGGGGATCCATTTACTAAGGAGAATGACGAGGCTTATTTGAGGCCGAAAAAGAAAGAATCCAGCAAACCCGAGGAAAAAGAAGAAGCAACGACTGAGCAAGCTGACGAAAGTGAACCAGACGCCGCTGAGGGGAGTCCACAAATCGAACTGGATGAAGGCGCTGAAGCTCCCAAATTAACTGATATGAATGCCGACGAAAGCGCAGCAGCCATTTCCAGAAATGGCTCCAGCAAAGTCGTCCCATTTGAATCAGGAGAAGCCAGCGATGAAAGCGAGATTTCTGATTTTGCTGTAGCTGCGTCCGATACTCAGGATTCTTCAGTCAAAACCTCCAGCGCTGAGGATGAGATCCAAGACAGGGCAGAAGGTTCACAACAAGATGACCTGGAATCTGATGCAGCTGATGATGATATGGTGGCTCTGGATGATGACGACGACGAAGAATCCGATGCTGAAACGGATGAAGTGGATGTGGCAACTATCCAGGCAGAGGAAGAAGAAGCTGAACCTCAATCCTATCCTGAAGTGGACTGGGACCAGGTGAACGAGATTGTGGACATGCTGAAAACCCGCTTGGACAATATCGGGAATGTCAATCTTGTTGCTATTGAAGAATATGAAGAAACCGAGGAGAGGTTCCGGTTCCTGAGTGAGCAATATGAAGATCTGATCGAAGCCAAGAAAGAAATCGAAGAGGTCATTTCGAAAATCAATACTCAGACTGAAGAAATGTTCTCGGAGACCTTTATTCAAATCCGAACCAACTTTCAGGAACTCTTTGGTGAGATCTTTGGTGGCGGTAAAGCAGACTTGATTTTAGTAGATGAAGATAATCCCCTGGAGTGCGGGATTGATATCGTGGCTCGTCCTCCAGGCAAGAAGCTGCAAAGTATTTCATTGCTTTCAGGGGGAGAACGCACGATGACTGCGGTTGCTTTGCTGTTCTCAATTTATATGGTGCGACCCAGTCCGTTCTGTGTTTTAGACGAGTTGGACGCTCCATTGGATGAATCGAATATTGGAAGATTTATCAAAATTTTGAGACGATTTTTAAATGAATCACAGTTCATCATCATCACTCACAACAAGCGAACTATGTCCGTTGCCGACGCATTTTATGGCGTCACGATGCAGGAACAAGGAGTAAGCCGTATCGTAAGTGTTGATTTCAAGAAAAACGAACTTGCCCATAACTAGCGAAATTCCCTGTGGATTCTGGGAGGGTTGGCTTCCGACTTGCAGGGGAGATTCAAAAGAGATGCTTTATGAAACAGCTTTCCAACTCTCCTGAATCAAATAAAAGAGCGTTCATAGGACTTCAATTATTTCCGGCATTTCATCTGGTAGCTCTGAATGTCTGCCTTTTCCTAGCGGCTCCTGCTCTCCAAGGACAGCCATCTGATTCTGATCCGGAAGTAAACACCGTTCCTCATCGGGAACGCTGGATCGCAGCAGCCACGCCTGAGGGAATGGAATCCGGGCGTCGCATTTACAACACGATCTGCCTGACTTGTCACGGGGATCTCAAACGTGAAGGATCCCTCCCAACCTCGAGGCCATTTTGGAAAGCTCCATTTCAGAGAGGAGGAGATCCGTATTCGATGTTTCAAACCGTCACCGAGGGTTTCAACCAAATGCCGCCGCAACCCTGGTTAACTCCGACACAGGCTTATCAGGTGATCCATTATGTACGGGAAGTATTGGTCAAGCCGAACAACCCGGAAGCCTATTTCAACGTGACGGATGTTTATCTCGATCAGCTACCTGAAGCGGAAGGGATTTCTGCGGAGCCAACCCGTGAGCAGCAGGAATTTGCCAAAGGACCTAAGTACCTGCGGATGAACTTTGGTCCGGCGCTGCACTGGACACTTCAAGTTGAGAGCGGGAATATTGCATATAAGGGTGTAGCGACCCGTCTGGATTCAGGTCCGGGAGGTGTCAGTCGTGGACGAGCCTGGGCGTTGTTTGATCATGACACGATGCGCATGGCTACATTCTGGACAGGAAATGAGTTTGTAGATTGGCGTGGCATTGCTTTTGATCAATCGCATGGGACTCACACGAGTATTGTGGGTGAAAAAACGGCGACTTTGCCTGTAGGCCCAGGTTGGGCGCATCCTTTGACTGGAAGTTGGGAAGATAATCGATTGGTTGGGCGAGATGGACTCCGGTACGGTCCTTTGGCGGGTGATTGGGCCAAATACAGAGGATCCTATCGAACGAAAGACCGCATGGTTTTTGAGTACACTGTGGGTCAAAGTAAAGTACTGGAATCGCCCGGGTTAGTCGATTTGACGGAGAGTCCGGAGCCGATTTTTCGCAGAGACTTTCATATTGGAGCATCTGATCATCAACTAAAACTCCGGGTTGGAGGAACAGAAACTGAGGCCTCAGTGATTGGGGACTCCGAATGGGTGAGTTTGATTCGTGACGAAGATTTTCTGATTTTGAAAATCGCGCCCAGAGATCAGCCTTTTTCTTTCGGCGTTTGCCTCACTGAAGGTCCAGCCAGTTCTTTGATCATTCCAGCAGCTACATTGGATCCGTTTACCAAATGGGACCAAATCACTGAAGGAGGTCCAGCGCTTTGGGATGAAGTCGTGCAAACGGACTGGAAGCCCTACCATAAAGGAGATGGCTTTGAAACATTGGAACTTCAGCTGCCGTTTGAGAATCCATGGGAATCCTGGATGAGATTGGGAGGCTTTGACTTTTTTGAAAATGGGGATCGAGCAGCTGTGGCAACCTGGCTGGGAGATATCTGGCTGGTGGATGGGGTGAGCAGTCCGGAAAAACCATTGCAGTGGAAACGAATTGCCACCGGACTCTTTCAACCATTGGGAGTGAAAGTAGTCGAGGGAACGATTTATGTTACTTGCCGAGATCAATTGGCAAAGTTGCATGATTTGAATGGAGACGAGGAGATCGATCACATTGAATGTTTTAATAATGATCACCAGGTGACAGAGCACTTTCATGAATTTGCCATGGGTCTCCAGCAGGGAGAGGATGGTTCCTTTTATTATGCGAAGTCAGCCAGGCACGCTCGGAAAGCTCTGGTTCCGCATCATGGAACATTGATCCGAGTCAGTCCGGATGGCGCCGCTTCAGAGATTGTGGCCAATGGATTTCGAGCTGCTAATGGGGTATGTTTGAACGAAGACGGGACGTTTTTTGTAACCGATCAGGAAGGACATTGGACACCCAAGAACCGCATCAATTGGGTCCGTCCTGGAAAATTTTATGGAAACTGGATGGGATACCACGAGCTGGAGGACTCCAGTGATGAGGGGA
>JAUIHU010000184.1 GCA_030432175.1 Verrucomicrobiia bacterium
GAAGAAATTTGGATCTCTCGGAAGGTGCAGATCTCTTGGGTGAAAATCAGCTGGATACAGTTCGTCGATATTGAAATCAGGTGCCGGTTTTCTGGTTGGCTTGAAGTGGTTAATGATTGCCAATGGAACCAGAATCGCTCGGCTCCAGGAACTCATTTCATGGATATTTATTGGGGACCACTTCCCGACCAGCATCACCTCACAAGGGATTGTAGGGACTCCATCCCAGGGGAATAACCCCAGCAATGCGAAGTACAGCTTGGAAAAAGTATGCAATTTGGGAAGGCCGCCTAATTTCAAAGCGATCTCTCTGATTTCCTGCATCATTGGACTTTCCGGATCATGTCCGGCCAGTTTCAGAGAAAGGTAAGCCTTAACAGTGGCGTTCAACTCATCAGGTCCCCCCTTATAAGTGTTCCAGCCTCCCGATTCCGTGCGAAGATCCAGGATATGGCGAATAACCTTGCTCTGCCATAATGGATCCACGTGTCCATTCCAATGATGGTACGCCAAGAGATCGGCGGCGACAGTAACATCAACCACCAATTCGCCCATCCAGTAACCTGCTTCTGCTTGCAACTCAAGCAAGCGGTTCTGTGCGCTTAGAATCGCGTTATCAAGTCCTTCCATGCTGTAGACCGGTCGAATTATGAAACTGAAGTCGACCAACTGCAATGAGATTTGTTAGCATCCTAGCTTGTTTTTCAAGTGAAAACTGATAATATCCGCTGCGCATGGCCTTGGAATTCACCAAGATGAATGGGGCGGGGAACGACTTCATTCTCATCGATAATCGTAAAAAACAGTACCAGCTCGACTCCGATCAGGTGTCAAGACTGTGTCATCGTCAAAATGGAATCGGCGCTGACGGGCTGGTTTTATGGGAAAATCCTAAAAACCCGAATGACGCCGACTGGCGTTGGGATTTTTATAACAGTGATGGCAGTTCAGCCGAGATGTGTGGCAATGCTGCGCGATGTTTTGTCAGGTACATACAGAAACAGATCGCTCCTGGATCCGAAGTTTTTGAAACACGATTTGAAACGTTGGCGGGTGTGGTCGCGGGAAAAGTTCTAGGCAAGCGAGTGACTGTCACTTTGACTGATCCTTTAGATTTCAAATTTAATCAGCCCATTTTGGTTCAAGGACAATCCACACAAGCTCATTCGGTAAACACCGGAGTGCCTCATGCGGTATTATTTGTTGATAATCCTGACGCAGCGATGGTGAAAGAATGGGGACGCGAAATTCGTTTTCATGAAATCTTTCAACCAAAAGGAGCAAACGTTAATTTTGTCCAGTTGACCGGCAAATCAGGCGAACTGAAGGTTAGGACTTACGAAAGAGGGGTTGAAGGAGAAACTCTGGCTTGCGGGACTGGAGTGACTGCTTCAGCATTGATCGCAGCAGAAATTCATCGTCTGCCCTCTCCGGTTCGTATTCAGGTGCACAGCGGAGACTGGTTGGATGTTGAATTTAATCGAAGTGAGTCCGGAAGCTTTTCATCGGTGAAATTAACCGGACCAGGTGAATTTATTTTTGAAGGTCATTTGACTTTATAGTTTTTATAAAAATACATGTTTAAAGGCGTTTACACCGCAATTGTCACTCCATTCCAAAGGGGTCGAGTGGATGACTCAGCTCTAGAAGAGTTGATTGAATTTCAGATCCGAGGGAAAGTGGACGGTATTGTTCCTGTTGGAACCACAGGAGAGTCTCCAACACTCAGCATGGAAGAACACATCCATGTCATCCAAAAGACTGTTGAAGTTGCCAAAGGACGGGTGAAGGTTTTGGCAGGAGCTGGAGCCAACTCAACCGATGAAGCCATTTATCTTACCCAAGCTGCTGAGAGAGTGGGCGCAGATGGGGTCTTGCATGTGGCTCCATATTATAACAAACCATCTCAAGAAGGATTATTTCAACACTTCCAGGCTATTGCTAAATCCACAGAACTACCGGTCATGCTTTACAGCGTTCCAAGCAGGTGTGGTGTGGAAATTGGTGTCGAAACGGCACAAAGGCTGAATGAGGTTTGTCCAAATGTAATAGGAATCAAAGAAGCCGGAGGTTCGACAGAACGCATTTCTCAGTTCAGAGAAACTTTCGGTTCAGATTTTGATATAATGAGTGGTGACGACGGAATGACTCTACCATTCATGGCTCTTGGCGCTCAGGGTGTCATCAGTGTAGCGTCAAATGTGATCCCTCGGGAAATGAGCCAACTGGTCAAATCATTCACCGAAAGTGATCTGAAAAAAGCTCTGCAACTGCACGAGAAATTTGCGCCTCTATTCAAGGCTCTCTTTCTGGAGAGCAATCCAACACCAGTAAAAGCTGCTCTCGCTCTGATGGGCAAAATTCAGCCGGAATATCGTTTGCCTCTGGTACGCGTTCGACCGAAAACCAGAAAAATCCTGAAGGAAACCATGATCGCTTGCGGGATTCTTGACGAATAATCGCGAACTTGAAACTCTGACCGAAATTTCATCGCTTACTCATTTAAGGAAGCGACTTTTAGCTGAAACAGTATTAAATATTTTGGAATTATTATTATGGCCAATATTACGATAGTTGGGTCCAAAGGACGGATGGGACAAGCGTTGCTGGGACTGGCTCCAAGTTTTCCAGGACTTAAAGTTGTTGGGGCAATCGACGAAGGAGATGATTTAGGAAAAGTAATTGGAGAAACGGACGTAGTGATTGATTTCAGCGTTCATCAAAACACAGCTCCAGTTGCTGCTTTGTGCGCCTCTCATAAAACTGCTCTGGTGATTGGCACAACTGGCCAAAGCCCTGACGATAAAGAAGCTACTTTAAAGTCCAGTCAAAGTATCCCCATGGTGTGGGCATCCAATTTTTCCACGGGAGTGAACACTTTATTCTGGTTGACTCGCAAAGCTGCAGAAATTCTGGGACCCGAGTTCGATCTGGAAGTTATCGAGATGCACCACCGTTTCAAAGCGGATTCACCTAGTGGCACAGCCGCCACACTCGCGGAAATTCTTGCGGATGCGCGTGATCAACAGCTGACAGATGTGATTCGCCATGGAAGACAGGGTATTCTGGGACAACGCACTTCCAACGAAATCGGCATGCATAGTCTTCGCGGAGGGGATGTGGTGGGTGATCATACCGTCATGTTCTCTGCTCTTGGTGAACGATTGGAACTGACTCACCGCGCCTCCAGCAGAGATACTTTTGCTCATGGCGCTTTGAGAGCTGCTCAATGGGTGGCAGAACAGGCTCCAGGACTTTATGATATGCAGGATGTGCTGGGCTTAAAAAATAAGTAAACAGTTCATTCACAGCATATTGATTTTCAATAAAAAGCCCGCCATTCCTAAGGCGGGCTTTTTGTTGAAAATATCTGTGTTGAATCCGTCGGTGCAAAATGAAAGAAAAGACACTGGTCCCAATGCTGATTGCTTTAGGCAGTAATCTGGGAAATTCTCCAGCAATACTGCAACAAGCAATGAGCCGGCTGGAAACACTCAGTCACGGAGCATTCATTAGATCGGACGTCATCCAGACTGCGCCCGTGGACTGCCCTCCCGGATCTCCCAATTATTGCAATGGCGCAGTGATGATGGAGACGCTTCCGGATCTAGATCCACTTCAATGGATGAAGCAGTTGTTGTCCATTGAGGCGGAGTTTGGGTTCAGGCCAAGACAAATCGTAAATGAATCACGCATTCTGGACCTGGATTGGATCGGATTCGGGGACCGAATCATTTATCAGCCTCCAGAGTTGATCTTGCCACATCCAAGAGCACAACTCCGAGATTTTGTATTGATCCCGCTAAAGCAGGTTGCGCCTGACTGGCGATTTCCTGATTCAGGAAAAACACCAGATGAGCTGCTTCGTCTCTTAAACTCTGACAAGCGGTAACAAGAAGTTCCATTGTAACGAGGAACTTCCATCATAAACTGAACATCTTTCTCCGACTCTGACTTCGCGCCTTTCTTTGTGCCTTCGCGCGAAACATTCTGAACATCAAGGAACCACCGAGGCAGCGCTTACCTCAGGAGCCATTGGAAGCAGCGTTGCAAAAATCAAGGTTTGAATCAGACCGAATATTGCAACCGATGCCAACATAACGGTCCAACTCTTCAAAGTCTCCTTTTCTGTGAACCCGCTCAATCGGCCTACCACCCAGAATCCACTGTCATTCATCCATGAAATAGCTAATGAACCGAAGCCAATGGCGGCAAAAATGTATATCGGGTGGTATGGCAGTGGCCCGGTCTCACTCATGACTCCCGCCATCATCACGGAAGTTGTAATCATGGAAACAGTACCAGATCCTTGAGCGATTTTCATTACCACAGCAATGACCCACGCCAGCAGAATGTAATTCAGTTGAAAACCCTCCGCCAGACCAGCGATCGAATCTTTAACACCTGCATTGACCAGCATCTTTCCAAAAGCTCCACCCGCGCTCGTTATAAGAATAATCAACCCTGCGCTTTCCAGAGCAGGAGCGATGAGAGGGCCAAGACCACCTTGTCCGGTTTTCTTTTGCTTAGCCAGGATGAACAACGACATCGCAGCTCCAAGAAAAAGGGCGATGTTTTTGTTTCCAAGAAATGCCATTGCATCAGCGAATCCACCTTTCACATCATACATGCTCAGAAAGGAAGCAAGAACGATTAAGATAATCGGACAAGCTACTGGAAGGACGGACATGAAAAATGAAGGGAGATCTTCGTCCTTGCGATTCACAATTGCATTTAAATCTTCCATGTTGGCGCCAGGTACTTCCCTGAGAGGAACGTCCACTTTTTTATTGATCCACTTTGCAACAAAATAAACCCCGATCAATGGGGGAAGCCCCATGAGAAACCCAACCAGAATGGCAACACCAAGTTTTAGATCCACCCAAGAAGCTGCATTCAAATTATCAACCATGATCAGTGGTCCCGGAGTTGGCGCAACGAGAGAGTGTGTAATCACTCCCGCCCCGGAAATAACCATGACGTAAAACATGAAATCTTTGCCAGATCGAAGTCGTAAAGCGCGGGCAAGCGGCACCAACAAAAAGAAAACTGTGTCAAAAAATACTGGAATAGATAGAAAGAACCCACTTCCCATCAAAGAAATTCCAGCGCGTTTTTCGCCAAATACCGAAAGAAACTTTCTGACAATTTTATCAGCAGCGCCACTTTCTAACAGGGCCATCCCGATGACGGATGCCAAAGCAATGACCACTCCAACCCCTCCGGCGGTTTTACCAAACTCAACCATCGTCTGTTCCACAGCAATCACCCAATGTGAATCTCCAGCTTTACCTTCAATGGAACCTGGGGAACTGAGAATACCGGCAAGAATGGCAGTTAGAATCAGCGCCAGGAACGCATGAGTTCTTAAGACAACAATCATTAAAATAATGAATGCTATGCAGATTGCCAAAATACCCAAAGGCCAGAGACTGGTCCCTTCTGCCAACGCAAGAATTGGAGCTAATGATAAATTCATGGGAAGTTCTCTTCGTAGAAAAAAACCGGGACCGGGTCAAGCTCACAGGCAATAAGATCTTTAAATGTGCAGGCAATCTCTTGTGCAGTAAAACTTTTGTCCCTGGAGGTGATGGAAGTCGCGGAAAGTGAATAAATCAAACCAGTTAAAGCGGTTTAAACCCAATCCCGCAGGTGCACATCTGGAAACAAGTCTATTCCAAGGAAGGTTTTGAGAATGTAAAGCGTAATCAAAGTGATCAACCCCAAGCCAAGAGCCAATCCAAAAAATGCAATCAGGGTCAAAGCTCCCATTCCAAAGGTCTTCCTGAAAAAACCTGCTGGTTTCCATTCATGCAACCGGCCTCTAAAACGTTCCAGATTTGAGCTGTATGTGGCGCTTTGACGAGCAGCAGTTTCGTCCAGGCGCTTTTTTTCACGATATAACTCCACGCCTCGCCTGACCTTGTCCCGGAGATTTTCCAATCGCGGCTTGACGAGATACTGCATGACCTCACCTTCATTGATTGCTGCAAGAATGGTGTCGGCTTCAGAACTGCCAGTCATCAGGATCCGGGTGATATTTGGGTGATCCACTCTAAGACGAGCCAGAAAATCTATGCCATTTTCTCCAGGGAGAAAGTGATCGCAAACAATAGTTTCGACTTCGCCTTCATCCATCAGACACTCCGCCTCTTCAACAGAACCAGCCCTGAATACCCTGAATTCCCGTCGCAACATTGCATCCACCATATCCAGAACATGAGGATCATCCTCAACTACCAGAATAATGGGCTGAGACATTGATGGTTCTGGCTTGTAGTCCGGCATAATCAGAAAATCTCAGCGCGGTTTGAAAAAATCGATTTTAAATTCCCTGAAATATCGCATCAACTGTACAATGCCCTCATCTACCAGCAACTGCTTCTCGGAGTCAGTGATTGGAATTACTCTGAGAATGTGGACCGGGAGTTCTTCCGGTGGATAAGTTGATTTGTCCCAACCTTCATCTGAAAAAGCAGGGTGAAAGAAAATCCAGCGGCAGGAAGGAAATTCTGGTACCACACCATTTACAGGTATTACATGCCAAAAATCCAAACCAGAACCTTTGCAAACGGGGTAGTTAGCTAAGTTGGCTAAAAATGCAGCAATAGCTACCTCCTTTTCTGAATCCAATACCGCGTCAATACTCCACTCCAACTCAGCTCGATGCGGCATTCCCGGCATGGGAAAGTCCACCATGCCCAGTGTTGCAAAGGTGTTCAGCGCGCAGCCAGGTTCAGCTTTCCAATAGTGAACTTCCACTGAAGGAACTTGTTCCTGAGTCTCTTCTGTTTCCGGCGCAAATACCAAATCAGGTTCGCCATAATGTTGTTCCCGTTCCTGAAACACGAAACAGGCGTAATCTGAGGGCTGGGGCTGGGTCGCTTCTTTCATTTGGCTTTCGTCATTCCATTCGGTCACTCACCTGTCCTTCTGCGGCGATCTTAGTGGGCTTCGCGTTTTGGATCAAAAACTGTTTTGCCTGAAACCCCTTTATTTTCCCTCCATCCATCGTTAATCTCTCAAACAGTAATCTGTATTATGAATCCAAGCGATCCAGAGTCTCCAGAGACATCCAAAACAGATCAACCGAATAAAACAGGGAATGAATCCGTCGCCCAGCGTCGCGCTGAGCGGGAGCGGATCCGCCTCAGCAAAGTGTTTACCCCGAGTCTGAGGGTTTGCTTTCAGATAACTCTGGGGCTGTTTGTCGTTTTGTCCGCCAACTCCATTTATCTGGGCGGTGTGACGTTCCTGGAGTGGATGCATCAGCAGGTTTATCAGAATTACTTTTACCTGTTGATGTTCGCCGCTCACCTGGCTTTGGGATTTCTCTTTTTGATCCCATTCCTGATTTTTGGCATTGGCCACATGGTCATGGGGAAAGATCGCCCCAATCGCCGGGCTGTACGTGTGGGTTATGCCTTGTTTTATGTCGCTCTGGCAATGTTGATCTCCGGAGTAGCTTTGAGCCGGATTGGTGGTTTGGAAATCAAAAACCCAGCCGGACGCTCGCTGGCGTATTGGATTCATGTGATCACCCCTCTGCTGGCTGTATGGTTGTACATTTTGCACCGCCTGGTTGGATCTAAAATTCGCTGGAAAATCGGATTGCAGTGGGGCGGGGCGCTGGGTTTAGTGGTGGTAGGGATGATAGCTCTCCAGGCGAGTGATCCACGGGAATGGAATCAGGTGGGATCCAAAGACGGCGAGCAGTATTTTGATCCGTCTCGCGCTCGCACCACCACTGGGAATTTCATTCCCGAGCGGGCTTTTGTGCTGGATGAGTATTGCATGGAGTGTCATGAGGATGCCTACCATGGATGGTTTGCCAGCGCTCACCATTTCAGCTCCTTCAGTAATCCTGCCTACCTGTTTTCGGTGCAGGAAACCCGGCGGAAAATGATTGAACGCGACGGAAACGGACAAGCCACCCGCTGGTGCGCCGGCTGTCATGATCCGGCTGGTCGCGATTCTGTATGATGAACACGCGCGGGTGAGCGGCCTGGTGCAATGGCAGGCCGATGGCCCCCTGGCACTCGGTGAATCCAT
>JAUIHU010000185.1 GCA_030432175.1 Verrucomicrobiia bacterium
CCTCTACTGTAAGATTTCCAAGCAAAATTTTCATTTTAGCATATTGCTTGTCTGTTACCTGCAGCGCGCGAACCGATCCTTCTTTGGGTAAATTCGACAATACTCTGCTCATGTGTTTATCTACGCCTTCCTTGCCTTTACAAACTCTCGCATAAACCGAGTACTGAATCATCAAGTAGCCGTCATTCAGCAAAAAAGCCCTGAATTGAGTCGCGGCTCGCCTTTGCGCAGGCTTTGTGACAGGTAAATCAAAAAACACCATCAACCACATATATCTCAAATCTCCTTTCATAATACTGATTCATCTGGAAATACAAGTTCTGAAGGTTTTTTACTCGTCAGCGCAATTTTAAGTGAAGATACCGTTTCTTCAATAGCTCCCAGCATCCCGTAAACTTCGCCTCTCAAAACAACCTTTTGCTCCAGAATTCTGACCAGACTTCTACGGTGGTCCGGTACAAATGGATCTTTGAAATCATGCCCCTCCAGAGTTTCTAAAACGAGCTGATCCACAAATGGACGGTAGGGTTCAATCAAATCATCCGCCAAGTTATAAGCATTGGAGAGATTTTGATGATTTAATCCAATCTGAGGAATAAAACCGTACCCACAAAGGAATCGTGCAATTGCCGCTCGAACTATTGCATATCCATAATTCAACATCGCATTAGGCAAATCGTCATCCTGCCTTCTAAAAGACTGACCAACAAACAACTCCCCCCAATACTTTCGAGCCGCACGAGCTTCCACATTATCGGGATCCCCAGACCTGACTCGTTCAACCATAGTGTTGAGATCTTTTGCCCCTGCCTGATTCTGCTGTTCCAAAACCCAGGACTGCATGCTTATCTTCTTCTTAACAATATGCGCCCAAACCTGCTTCTTCATTGGCAACGTGGTTTCAAGTTGCAACTGTATGACAGGTCCGTGCCGGTAAAAACTGGTCCAGGGACAAGAGGTCCAGACAGGCATATGTTGCTGATTCACTCCCAGAACCAATGTCCCGGATTCAGACATTTTGGCCAGAAGATAGCTGGAAAGTGAGACCTCAGTGGAGTCAATGATCAGATAAGCCAAATCTTCAACAGCTATCCGGAAGACTCCTCCCGTTTCATCCCGAAACTCTATTTTCAACGCATGGTTCTGCACTGAAAGATAGGCCGGCCGAGACAAATGAATTCCTCGCCAGGGCATGACATAAAATAGTTAACAGTTTTTTCCTCTCCAGGTTCGTTTTTCTTTTCTAACGGGGCTTGTTCGACCAAGACGGTCAATGTTCATTTTAGTAAATAATTTGGTATTTACCTTAACAGAAACCCCATTAGTAATCGTCGAATCATCAGGATCATCGATTTCAAACTTTGCTGTGTTACGATTAATCCCTTTATACAAACCAATTATCTTAGCTTGTCCTGAGTTCTTACTCGAAGCATTTTTCTCAATTTCAACTCTCGAATTTTTCCAAAGACTAAACTCAAATTTATAAGAACTATCAATTAGATCCCAATCCTTTTCATCTTTGCTCGCAACAATCGCCCGAAAAGGCGGTTCTTTATCCTTTAAATGGTAAGTATAGACTGGAACCAGATAGTACTTCTTCTTCCCTTTCTTATCGACTTTGGAAAACACATCCACTCTGATAATCATGCCACCCACAACGTAGCCCTGAGGATATTTCCTACCTGACTTATTCCCAACAATTACCGTAACCTTCCGAACAATATTACCGGAAGGATCTCTCGGGAGAGCCTCTTCATTGACAGGCGCTCCTTGGCTGATCCAGGACAGAAGAGCCTCCTTCAACCAGCGGTTACTGTCCTCATGAATATCTTTGATGTTTTCAATGTCCTTTTCACTAGAGAATCTGGGCTTACCCTTTCCAACTGAAGAATCGACCAATGATTTCCTGACAAAATAAACGGGGCGCCCCTCCTGCATTTCTACCCGATAGTTGGTTTCATCATGTAACTTACCAGTCCCTTTGCGAATCTCCCTCCGGGAAACGGTAAATAATTTCAATGCAGCTTCCACATCATTACGGAAGTTGTCCCAGGGAGCTTTCACCTGCCTTGGGATACGATGGTGATCATTCTTTAATTCCATTGTCCGGTAGCTCTCGCTAAACGCCCCAAGTAAGCCAGCCTGTTGAAGGGCATCCCGTCTTCCCTGCTCCACTCGCGTAATGAACTGTCGTTGTCCTTCTGAGAGCAAAGCACACACCAATGCATCCACGGCATGATGTTTATCACCTAAGCGATTTCCCGCTTCATCCTTTTTCAGGTTCTCCAATCCCCATGATTTTCTAACGAGCGCAGTTAAGGAACCCGGTTGGACAAATACTCTGCGCTTCTTCTTATTCTCGGACGAGGAATTGTTTTCAGATATCTCATAAATGAGTTCCAGATAATGTTTCACCAATCGCGAAATATATCTCGTATCATTCAAATGCCGGGAAGCGAATTTAATCTCATCCTCTGCAAAACTGGTATTCAATAAGTTGCGACGCTTCTGTTTCTTCAAGCCTTTCATGGTCCCGACAGTGGCATTAAATCTCAACCAACCCTCGCTGTTCGGATCCCCATTCCCGATGGATGAAAACTCAAATGGTGTACAATTCTTTTTGTCTCGATTACATTTACGGTGAACCAGAATTTTATTGTGATAAGAATTATCATGTGACCTGGACCGAGGCAGGATGTGATCAATCTCATAATCCGTTTCGACAATATCCACTTCCTTACCCAAAGTCTCCCCGCAATAAGGACAGCAATCTCCTTGTTCCAGCCAGAGTTCGTACTTCAGCAACTCATCATCACCAGGAACTCGACCTAATTGGTCTTTCAGGTTTTTGCGATTGCTATTCTTATGTTTAGTCCTGTCTTCTATACCGGCATGCATTTCATTGCGTTCTGAAATCGATTTTCCCATATCGCGACTCAATTCCACACAAATGCGACCTGGAATTCTTCCGGCAACATCAATGAGGTGAATCACCTGCTTCAAGCATTCCTGAACCACCGATTTTACAACTGGGTTACTTATTCCACTAAAACTAAAGTCGCTTACATTATGTGAACCATAAACTGCAGCGCAGGCATCCGAATATACCTGACCTTGTATTAATTGGGGAATCAACTTGCGGGAAGCCAACATCGATATGGAGACTGATCCAGTGAATCTGGCCAATAGCGGCTTGTCTGATCGCAAATCATTTTCCACAGCTTCAATCAGAACCTCATCTACATTGCGGAAACGCAACTGTTCTAAAACTCCCCAATGCCTCTCGCTGGTTTCGTGATTTGATATCTGTTCGAAAAATGTCAGAGCCTCCGCCAGGTAATCCAACTGTTCAATTTTTTCAGGAAAATACTGTTTCCATAAATCTTCACCAAGAACGCTCCGCAAGAGAAAACTACCTTTTGCCGTTCCGTTGTTGTTATTGCGAGTGACGAAATCTTCTTTTTCAATTTTTTGAGACGACTCAAAATCTGGTTTTACGCCAACCTTCACTTTCTTTTTGGCGGCGGCGGGTAAATCGGGAAACGTTGAATCCTTGGGGAGTTCAAATAGTTTACGAAGATCAGCCCATGAAAATCTACCAGGATTGCTTTGTGTTCCTGACTCGCCAAATTGTTGAATGACCGTTTTAATATCACTGTCATTGGATTGAAGGTAGTCCACCAGACGCACTTTCCTGCCATCCTCCAATAGCAGACTAAGCGTGTTCAGCTTTTGGAGAAATCTGGAAAGTTCAAAAGACGGAGCCATCCGAGGGCCTCTTTTCTCATTCTTTTCAAAAGGACAATCACCCAGCAGTGTGTATGAGTTCTGAAGTGGCCGTTGTTGATTAAACAATTCAAGGAAATCGTTCTCAAATGCCTCAGAAGTGAATGGATTGCCAAAACTGCGTTGCTTTTCAAATAACAGTCGAATCTCCTTTTCCTGATCCAATCTTGCAATAGTCGCCAGATACTGCCCATCACGATTTCGTTTCCTGATTTTAAAATCCGGGTGCTTCAAAAGCATCTCTCCAACAGTCCTATAATCTCCACTCTCCATGCGAATTTTATTCTGTTGAATTGCAGTGAGTATCTTTCCTCCTTCATCATCCACTTTCTCCGACTTACTATTGGATTTAAATCCACGATGCTTGGCTATGTGAAGCAAAGCCGCCGCCCAGTCCAATGGATCCAAAGCCTCATCTAATGCTCGAACCCGATTTTGCAAAGGTCCCATTCTTCCCACTCCAGATGAGCCTTCGGTCATTCTTGCATGAAAAAGACGCCATTCTTCGATGTTACTTTTAGCTTCATTTTCAGTCGGATACTTCCACAAACTCTGACTCAATGGATATTTTTCAGGCAGCAAACCTACATCGCAAAACAATCGCTTCACTTCCCAGATCCTCCAAGCCCTGCGACGGGTCGTCAGTCGTGCTCGACGCTTTTCCCTTCTCGTTGGATTTTTTAAATGCAAACCCGTTTTCTCTTTAATTTCAGGAACATCAAAGGCTCGCACTCCCAAATAGGCGATCCGATCCGGGAAATCTGGTATTCCAGGAATAGAAAAGTCACCTTTATCTTGTATAGAATCGAAAACCAAAGCCTGCCCGCAAGAACCTACTCCTATATCAAGTCCGAGAGATAGGCTGTCATCCAACCGAACTGGAAAAGTTTTAGGAAGCTTGGTTAATGGAGCGTCCTTGCCATCCAACAAAGATCTTTTTGTATTCATCGAAATGAGAAAATTATTGATAAAGAGGTTATCAAAAAGTATTGTATCAGACGGAAATCAGGAAGGCAACCACAGTAAAGGTATCTTTCGAGATATCTGAAAAGTGTGAATTAACACCTTCGACCCCTGCTCGAATTCGTTCGGGCGGGGGGATCTATCTTCGGTAATATTACTATTTAATTTTTAAAATGTATCACCGAGTTTGAGCGCGTTGAGCCTGCCATCTTAGCAAGAAATATTTGCGAAAATGGCGACGGATTCATCCGCTGGTCCGGCTTTGTCAAGCGTCCCACATTGCTTCATAAAGGTTCACTGAAACACTTTTGGAACACCTCTGAGATCCGTGCATTAAATTGTATGCAGTCGCTCCCCTTGTGGGAGCGTGGCTTCAAACGCTGGAAACGACCTGATTGAAACGCTCAAAAAACACTCTACCCTAAACGCCTACCTCGGCCTCACCCTCCGCAACTGGCTCGTCAGCGCCTAAATTATTGAGTTCGAGCAAAACGGCGAAGAACGTGCGAAATATGGGGAACGCTTGATGCCCAAACTCTCCAAGCGTCTAAAGATCCGCGGATTGAACTTTTCCAACCTGAAATCAGTAAAAGCCTTTGCCCTGGCATATCCGGTAAAAAGACAGACACGGTTTGGCTTTTTGCCGAGCGACCTCGAATCTCAAATAAGCCAGACAGTGTCTGGCCTTTTCTCGAATCCACAGATTCCGTCCGCCAAATTGGACAAGAAACAGATAGGAGATGTCCGAGTGATTTCGTAGACGTCTGCGGATTCCGCACGTTCAGTTCGACGCCGTCGTCGCCAATCCACCGTTTTCACTGCGCTGGAATCTGAAGGAAAAAAACGCCAAAGACGTGCTCTTCATCAACGCCAGCGAGCAGTTCGAGAAGGGCAAACGCCAGAACGTGATCACTCAAGAGCACATCGGCCGCATTATCGAGACCTACCGCGAGCGCCCCGAGGAAGAAATCGAACGCTTTGCCCGCCGCGTAGGAATGGATGAAATCGCAGAGAACGATTACAACCTCAACATCACCCGCTACGTCAGTACTGCGGAACAGGAACCGGTCATTGATCTGAAAGAGACTCATCAAGCGATCATGACAGCGGATAAGGAAATCAGGACTTTTACCGGAAAGCACAACAAATTTCTCGAAGAACTCGGCCTGCCGCCACTCCCCGCTGATAAGAATTGAAACTCGATTTCCTGTTCAAGAAAGCGAATTCAATTTCAATATCGCCAACGGTGCGATTAAAAGTTGGTGGAGCCCTGATTTCCGATGCAAGATTGAGAGCTCGACACATTTTCCGGTTGAAATGCCGGGCTTATAGTGATTGGAAATGTGACGGTGGATTGACCTGACCTGGGACTTATCGTGCCAGGGCTTATAGCTTCCAGACCGCTTATCTGGATCCTGGCCAACCAAGAATGGAGGATATGCATGCTTCAATTCCAGTGGCATGAACTTCATTATTTTTAAGTCCTGAACAACATTTTCGTGCTTCTTGTGGTCAATTGTCATTGAATTCCTCATGTTCAGCAGGCAAAATCCAGTCAATGGGTAGTTCACTGAATGCGGCTCAACTCATTTATGCCGCTGACAGCGCTGCCTGTTGGATTATTTTATTTCTGAGATTATCCCTGAGCTAGGTCATTATGAGTGAATCCATGAATCGGCGAGATCGGTTAAAAATTCTGCTAAGTCTGGGTCTGGTGACCATACTGGTCATCATTTTATACCGTTCCCTGGCGTTGAACTATGTCGGCAACCAGTCCCTTATCACAGCAAACCAGGAAAGCATCAGCCGCCTGGTCAACAACCTCTACCTGTTGAATGGGCGGAATCTTTCCAGGATCAGTGATCTTGAAACGCAGTTTGCCAATTACCAGGAATCACAAGCAGCGGTGATCACCGGCCTGACTGAATCCATCAGCCAGCTTGCCGAGCAAACCGCCGCGGCACAGGCTGAACTTCAAAAGAACCTGGAGGCCAGCATCGCCGCTCAGCAGGCATCAGCTGAGGAATTGAAGGCAAGTATTGCCGCTACCCAGGAACAGATTGCCGCAGCGCAGACTCAGATGAATGGATTTATTGAGACTCAAACCCAATTAAATGAGGAGGTTTTGGCGGGTATTGAGAAAGTTCAGCAAGCCACTCAACTCGGGGACAGCCAGTTGGATGTCAAACTGAGTGAGAGAGTCACTGCGAATACGGAAGCAACCACACAATTGGAGAAATCACTAACCGAGAAAATTGACGCCAATGTCGCCAGTATTTCTGCTGTGGATACCAAAGTGGATACTTTAACAGCTGAAAACGCCGCTCAAATCACTTCAAATTCTGAAGCGATCAACGCATTAGCGACCGATATTGTCCGAAAAACCGATGAAAATCGCGGCTTGATCTCAGGAGTGAATGTCAGAGTGGATGAATTAGGAGCCAAGCACGACGCTTCACTGGCAGATCTGGATTCCAAGGTTGTGACGATAACAGATGGAAACAAAGCAGTTATTCAATCGGTGGATGAAAAATTAGTCCAGTACCAGCTCAAAACAGATGAGAGTCTCGCCGGTTTAAACAATAATCTTTATTTGTTACGCAGTGAAAACGAAGCATCCCATGAGGCTCTTCAGAAAGAATTCAAGGAGCTGACATTGAAGAATCGCAGAAGTATCACCGTTCTCGAAACGAATTTGAATGCCTATACTTCCGTAAATCGACTTGCCATCGGCGGTTTAGATCAGAAAGTCACGTCTCTGACTTCCAATAACAAAAATGCCATCCAAAAGCTGCAACGTGAAGTTTCTCCATGGTTAAGGAACAACATTATTTCTATTGGAGTTCTTGACAGCCAATTGTTGGGTGTCCTGAAAGAAAACCAGGACAATCCTGAAGCCTTGTCCAAACAGCTAAACCAGTTTCTTGATACTTTCAATTTTACCAGTGACGAAATCCCGGTCGGCACCATTTGCGCATTCCCACGCCAAAACGCACCGGTCGGTTGGTTAAAATGCGATGGATCTCCAATTTTGGCCAGCGATTATCGAGCTTTGGTCAGTCATTTGGAAGGACCTGACGCAGATCAGGCGACTTTGCCTGATTTACGAGGTGTGACACTCAAGGGATTTAACCTGGGCAGAGCGGATGGAGATGAGATTGAGGTTTCGCTTCTGAGATCGAATATCTCTACGACTGATTTAGACAACAATCAGGTCCCAATCATCTGGTGTGTTAAGTTTTAAACCTATTCAAATGGAACC
>JAUIHU010000186.1 GCA_030432175.1 Verrucomicrobiia bacterium
AGTCCTCTAGGTGTCTTCAAAGAGCGGCTCAGCCAGTCTGCTTTGTACGCTGCCACTCGTGAAATCTCAGATGAAGCCGCCCATGCTGCGTTTGAATGGTTGAAGGAGCGGGGAATGAGTTTTCAATTTGGCGCTGAAGACGCGACTGAATTGACCGAATCTCAGACATTAACCCAGCTGAAAATGTATATCGCAGCTCTGCGCATTGCGGATGAGTTTGGTTGTGACACGATTGGAATCCAGTATCAGCAAGGGCTGAAAGATCTGTTACCTGCCAGTGACCTGGTGGAAGGGCTGCTGAACAACCGTGAAAGGCCTCCGGTGTTCAGCGCTGATGGAACCAAAGAGCTGTTCGCTAGCGAAGCGCTACCTCATTTCAATGAAGTCGATGAATGCGCCGGGTTGGACGGATTATTGACTTACCGTTTATGGAGTGAACTAGGTTGGTCCCCGGAAAACACCTTGCACGATCTGCGCTGGGGTGAACAATACAAGCAGGGGGAACTCGACGATTACATCTGGGTGTTCCTCATTTCCGGCGCAGCTCCTGCCTCACATTTCATTGACGGATATAAAGGAGCTTCCAGCGAGCGTCAGCCGGCTATGTATTTTCGCCTGGGCGGTGGATCCCTCAAAGGGATTTCCAAACCGGGCTGGATCGTCTGGAGCCGCATTTATGTGGTGGAAGGGAAACTGAAATGCGATCTCGGCGTGGCTCGTATCGTTGAATTGCCCAGAGAAGAAACCGAAAGGCGGTGGCAAGCAACCACTCCGCAATGGCCTATCATGCACGCTGTCCTTCAGGGGATTTCTCGCGACCAAATGATGGCGCGGCATCCTTCCAATCACATTCAGGTTGTTTATACACCAGACGAAGCATCCGCTCATCAGGGAGCCCGTATCAAAGCTGCCATGATGGATGAACTTGGAATTGAAACCAGTTTCTGCGGACGGGTTGATTTGTAACTGGAACCAGCTCCGGACGCTGTCTGGATTTAACTGATGTTAATTTTCATACTAAGACGCTAAGGCGCGAAGATGGAAGAGATGAAAAAGAATTCATTCTGAGCGTCTTTTTAATCCTGTCTTTAAATTATCCGAAATCAAAATAATGAGTTCTTCTGACATTTTATCCACACTGCTTCAATTGTCTCACGACGTCGGACGCGAGGATCGTCCTCTGGCGATTCTGGGTGAAGGTAATACTTCAGCCCGGCTGGACGATGAAACGTTTGCTGTCAAAGCCAGCGGATCCACCCTGGGGAAATTGAAGGAATCGGATCTTGCGGTCTGTCGCTTCGACAAGATTCTTCCCCTCATTGATGAAAAAAGCATGAAGGACGAAGACATCGACAACGCGCTCCTGGCTGCCCGAGTCAGTGAGGATCACAAAAAGCCAAGCACGGAAGCGATGTTTCATGCATGGTTGTTATCACTGGAAGGGGTTTCCTTTGTAGGACATTGCCATTCTGAACCGGTCAACCAGATCTTGTGTTCTCCGAGGGCAAGGGATTTTGCGGAGCATCGAATGTTCCCGGATGAAATTGTTTGTTGTGGACGCTCATCGGTTTTTGTTCCGTATGTTGACCCTGGTCTGGCGCTTTCAAAAGAAATCCGAGAGCGCACCAAAGCGTACATTCAGCAAGTAGGTGAATTACCACGCCTGATCCTGCTACAGAATCATGGTTTGATCGCCATTGGAAAAACTCCGCAGGCTGTCATGGCATGTTTGCTAATGGCCACAAAAGCCGCAACCATCTTTGTCGGAGCAGCCGCAATGGGAGGACCAAATTTCATGCTGCCACAGCATGTGGAACGCATTGCCGGACGCCCGGACGAAGCTTATCGTCAGCGGGCGTTGAATATCTGATTGGCATTGATGATTTATTTCTGGTTGAGGAACTGTGCAAATTTCTCTGCTTGTTCCTTCCAGAGATCAAATTCCTGTGGCCGATAAATGTCGACAGGAAAAGACCGCCCAATGGATGCGCGACCCGCTTCCCAAGATTCCAGATCACCCAGAGCAATGGCTTGAGTCATCATGTTACCCAGAGCCGTAGCTTCGACTGGACCCGCATACACCGGGATCCCCGTGGCGTTGGCGGTCCATTGATTTAAAGCGCGGTTTTGACATCCTCCGCCAAATATGTGTAGACGATCAATAGGAGATTCGGTCAGCTGTTCCAGTTGTTGGATCGTAACCCGATAAAGCAACGCCAGACTCTCCAGAGCGCAGCGTACAAATTGTCCAGGAGTTTCAGGGGCTGGCTGACTGGTTTCTCTGCAGTATTCAACAATACGATGAGACATATCACCAGGACTGACGAAGCGGGGATCATTCGGATTGATTAATGATCTGAAAGGTTCTGCGCTCTCTGCCAGATCGACCAATTCTGAATAGCTCAGGGGACGACCTTCTGCATCCCACTCACGCTTCAGCTCCTGAACGATCCAGAGTCCGATGATGTTCTTCAGCAGTCGAACTGAATTTTCTAATCCCAGTTCGTTGGTAAAATTCAGTTCACGACAAGTGTCGTTAATGATCGACTGAGATCTTTCTACCCCCATTAACGACCAGGTACCGGAACTTAAATAAGCCCAGTTCGCTCCAGGCTCCACTGGAGTAGCGGCCACTGCTGCTCCTGTATCATGTGAACACGTAGCCAAAACCTGCAGTTCCGGTGAAAGTCCTGTCTGAGCAGCGAGTTCAGGTTGAAGGGTTCCCAGACGGGTTCCGCAAGGAACGACTTCAGGGAATATAGCTCTTGGAAATCCAGCGCGCTCAATCAGGGAATCAGCCCACTTTAATGTTCGTGGATCAAACATCTGCGTGGTGCTAGCTGAAGAGATATCGATTTTGCCAACACCACAAAGCCAGTAATTGAACAAATCTCCGATGGTCAGGAAAACAGAGGATTGTTTCAACCGTTCTTCAGGTTCAGTTTCGAGCTGAAACAAAGTGTTAATCGGCATGTACTGCAACCCGGTGGCTGCAAAAATTTCCTCCCAGGAAACTCGTTTCAACAATGATTCTGCTCCTTTGGGACATCTTGCATCGCGATAGTGGTGAACCGGATCCAGAACTTCTCCAGAGCCATCCAGCAAAGCATAATCCACACCCCAGGCGTCACAAGCAATAGAACGAACAGCCACATTTTTAGCAGCCACTTTCACCAATCCCTTGAGGACTCCGTCAAAGATACCTTTTAAATCCCACGTCAGAGTTCCATCCGGGCCAGTAATCGGACCATTCGGCATGCGCTGGATTTCTTCCATGGACCACCGCCCATCGACGAGAGTTCCGAGAATCAAGCGACCACTCTCAGCTCCCAGATCAACGGCCAGGTAATGTTTCGCGGTTGAGTTGTTTTCCATACAAAGGCTATTGATTTAAATCACCAGTATCCACGGATGGAACCGTTAGGAATCGTCGCGTAATGTTCGAGCATCAACTTCTGGTTCTTCCAGTTCACTGCTCCATCCAGAGTTCCAATATTGCCGCCTTGAGAACGAATGACCGAAGGTTCAGGCGTTTGCCCAATTTGGCTGCGTACTGGGCCAGTTGGTCCATGCGGCGCTGAAGTAATGTTGGGAGTGACTGTCCCTTTCTCAATCACATCTGCGATCATAGGCCATTCTGGACGGTCTGTGTCTTTTCTTGGAGAATCCCAAGGCGCTGGCCCTCGCGCAGGACGATCGCGAGGACGTTTATCCAAATCTGTGCTGTGGCCAAACAGGAAATAATATCCAAGGCGATATCCCTCGCTTCGCTCATAGCGATACCAGTCCTTCTTATTTGGGCAAGTAATAGAGTTAGTTGGCATCCGGCCCACCTGCTGAAGGTAGTCATAAACATCTGAGTGAATGAACGAAAAGTGCTCAAAGTTGTTATTACGCACACCACTTGGAAACTTCCCGCCGTTGTCGCCGGCATACATGATCATGGTCAAAACGATCTGTCGCTGATTGTTCTTGCAAACAGTTCGTTTACTTTTTTCCTTGGCTCCAGCCAGCGCCGGGAAGAGCATGGCAGCTAAAATCGCAATGATTGCAATCACAACCAACAATTCAATCAAAGTAAATGCTCGACGGCTGATGGTCGCAGCGGCTGTTAAGTTTCGGTGATAAAAAAACTTTTGCTTCATAACGGAAAGCCTCTTTTGACTTGGGACTGGTCTATTAAAGCCCGATTTGATTTCAACTTAAATTAAAAAAGGCTGGGTTTTCTATTAACTAATCATGGCATTCCGGTTTAAAATCTCTATCAACGCAGGAGAATACCGCTCTTAAGTTTCTCCATTGCAAAGCATTAGTCTCCAGTCAAAAAGAAAACTGCACGAATCCATGTCCGATTCCACCCAACCCGATTCCAGTTCAAATAAAGGCGCCCACTCGCAAGCCAGCCAATCAGCCCGTCCTGTTTCCAGAAGCGGCCGCTTTAGCAGTGGTCCGGACGCTGAAGTCAGCCGGTTCACCGAGTCGATTTCATTCGACTCCCGCATGTGGCGTCAGGATATTCGGGGATCCATCGCACATGCCCGCATGCTGAAGTCCATCGGGATACTTGACCCGGAGGAATTCGGTTCAATTGAGCAGGGGCTGAATCAGATCGGAAAAGAAATTGAAGCCGGATCATTCCCATGGGATGAGGCGCTGGAAGATGTGCACATGAACATCGAAGCGGTCCTGACCCAACGCGTTCCAGCAGGCGCCAAGCTTCATACCGGGCGTTCCCGAAATGATCAGGTCGCTTTGGACACTCGGCTATGGGTTAAAGACGCGATTCGACAGGTACAGGAAGAGATTAGAGATTTCCAGAAGGCTTTGATTGATTTAGCTGAACGATCAGGAAAGACAATCATTCCCGGGTACACACACCTCCAACGCGCTCAGCCCGTTTACTTTGCTCATCACTGTCTCGCTTATGTGGAAATGCTGGACCGGGATTGGGGGAGATTTGAAGACACATGGAAACGCACCAACGCCTGCCCACTTGGATGTGGAGCGCTGGCTGGTTCTACATTGCCCTTGGATCGAGAAATGACAGCAAAGGAACTGGGATTTGTTGATGAAACCGGGGAGCCTGCCCTTTGCCAAAACTCCATGGACGCCGTCAGCGACCGCGACTACCTGATCGAGTTTTGCTCCGCCGCTTCAATCACCGCAATACACTTTTCGCGCTACTGTGAAGATATAATCTTATGGGCCAGTTCGGAGTTTGATTTTATCAAAATCGCCGACGCATTCACCACCGGCTCCTCATTGATGCCTCAAAAGAAAAATCCGGACCTGGCAGAATTAACCCGTGGGAAAACCGGGAGAGTCATCGGATCTCTCATGACGCTTTTGACATTGGTCAAAGGATTACCCATGACCTACAACCGGGATTTGCAGGAAGACAAAGAACCACTCTTCGACGCATTCGACACCATTCACAGTTCCACACGCATACTCGCCGCCATGACACGAGCCATGGAGCCCAAGTCTAAACAATGTCTTGCCGCCGCATCCGACCCAGCGCTCCTGGCCACCGACCTCGCCGATTACCTTGTCCGCAAAGGCATGGCATTCCGCAAAGCCCACCACGTCGTCGGAGAAGTTGTGGCTTACGCAGAAAAACAAGAAATCGCCCTGGACCAAATCCCAGCCGAAGCCATGGCCAGCATTCACCCCGACCTCACCCCGGACTCCCTTCAAGTATTTGACCTGGAAACCGGAATCAACTCCCGAAAAATTAAAGGCTCACCAGGATGGGATCAGGTCCAGTCAGAACTCCAGCGCTGGAAAAGGGGGTCAGTCAAAGAATCTTGACTTTACTATAGGCGCTAAAAACTTTCTTAGTTAGGGTTAAAATAAAGTCAAGATTCTTTGACTGACCCCCTTAAAAACAAATCATCATAACCCTGAGCGTAAGCTCTGGGAGAACCACTCCAGCACACACCCAAGCCCAGAAAGGACGACCTAAAATCCCAGCTCTACTCGCCGAGCTGGGACTCAGCGTTCCCTTATGGGGCTTCCACAACCCGGTAGTACCGCCCATGCTCGCCCACTTCGTATTCAAACGCCATGAACTCGCTGTCCGCCACAAACGGATCGCTGACCGCAGTCCATTGAATGAAATCGTCGGTTGCTTCTATCACGTAACTCTTCCCAACGACCAGGTGCAGATTGAGTTCGATGCTCTTCACTCGTATCGACATCTCGGGCGCGAAGGGTGGAGGAGCAATTTGAATGATCGTGTTTTCTGAATACCCTCTCCCTGTATTCAGGATTTCAAATCCTACTACTCTCCCATCCTCAACCATCGCCACCACTTCAGCCCCCGTGCCTTGACTGTCCAATAAGCTAACTTCTGGCGAATCCGTATAGCCATAACCCGCATCCAGCAAATTGATCCCGATCACAAACCCATTCACGATCTGAGCTTCAGCTGTGGCGCTCCTGAGTCTTAAATTGGAAGGATTTGATTCGTATTCGTATAGAGCGAGCACTTCAGCATCTGAAAGTGGCCGATTGTAAATACGGTAATCATCCACGACTCCATCAAAAGTTCCACTGGGAGCTGGTCTTCCGCCAGGATCTGTGAAGGCATTGCCAATTCTGAATTTAGGGGACTCTTCTATTACATTTTCATGTTCGGCTTCAAATTCAAGAATGTTAATTCCGTTAATATACGCCTTCGTCAAATTACCCTGGACCACGCAAACGAGTTGCACCCACTGATTGAGCTCCATTTTTCTCCCAAGTGTTTGAGAGTAATGTTGTGCCGTGCAGTTTATGGAGTTATTCGCATAAATATTGAGGAAATCAGGATTTGATCCATCTCCCATACCAATAGCAAAACCCCAATTTCCACAATCGCCTCCTACACTCATCAGCTTAGGATATTTACCATTTTAAACTCGTCACCTTAACCCATCCGCAAACTGATGCTCCACTGTCAAAATGGATTCCAGAATCCTCAAGCACAGATGAAATTTCATCGCGAACTTGAATCACAAGAGCTCCAGTCGGGCTTCCAAATCGGTCTTCAGCCCCTGTAACAGACCCATGCAAGTTGGCATGGTGATCATTGCCACTTTGATCTAATCCATGACCATTAAAAGGATAATGCGCCACCAGACCTTCCTTCAACCAGAGAGGCTGTGCGGCCAGTGAAAATGAAATAAAACAGAATAAAACCAGAACTTTTTTCATGATTAGAAAAACAATAACGGATCTTGCCCCGGTATCAGAGAGTTAAATTGTTATCGTTTGAAAATACCATCACTGCCTTCATCAATACAGGAATAAAGCCAAATCTCAGTTCAAAAACGCAAGGGAGGAGCAGTCAAAGAATGGGTTTGATTAAAAGGGAGTGCCGTCCCGGAACGCTGGCCCCCAGCGCCAATGGCGCGACACATACCAGCCTGGGCTGCCAGGCCCGGGACGGCATTCTCCTCCAACAAAAGGGCTGAAGGCCCGACACAGATACAGAATCCTTTCTCACAGAACATCTATTTGTGTCGGGCTTTCAGCCCTTGGAGATGTGGGGATGAACCAAAACCTGGGCCTGGCAGCCCAGGCTGGTATGTATCAGGCCTTCAGCCTTGGTGAAAATCCAACGCCTTGAATAAAGAACTCTTCTGCCCCAGAGGGGCAAAACCATCATAACCCTGGGCGTGAGCCCTGGGAAAACCAGCCCCCACACACACCCAAGCCCAGAAAGCGCCCCCCAAAGCGCCGCAAGTAAAATCAAATCCCAGCTCCACTCGCCGAGCTGGGGCTCAGCGTTCCCAGGAACAGCCCCCGACCTAACCCTGCCCCAGAGGGGCAAACCATCATAACCCTGGGCGCAAGCCCCATAAGCGCAAACTTAATTTACTGACAAGCGCCTCTGGAGAACGTGAACGCTTCCGATAATTGACTGAAAGCAAATCTGAGACTTCGTTCCACTTA
>JAUIHU010000187.1 GCA_030432175.1 Verrucomicrobiia bacterium
GTTTTTCGTTTAAACGAGAAATGACCTGGGCGGAAGCTGCGCCGGTGGACGCTGCTTTCGAGGCATCCGATACGGAAGCAGGAGTCGGTCATACCTCCAGGAAAGTTTCTTTGGGTTGGAAGCGACCGCAGCCCGAACTATTTGCGCTCGAATCCCGGGAAGCGATTGTCATTGGAGGAGGGATTGCGGGTATGGCGATATCAGGAGCTTTGAGGCATCGGGGCTGGAAGACCATTGTTATAGAAAAAGAAGAACGTCCTTTGAAGGGAACCTCCTCGAATCCGGCAGGCGCGTTTTATCCGATGAGTGGATCTCCCGGACTGCCACTTTCAGAATGCGCAAATCAGGCATTCTCCTGGACTGCTCGGCGCTGGGCTTTTCAGGAGGAAGGCGCAGAGGAAAATTTGCGCGGTCACAATGCTGGCGCAGTGGAAATCATTCCTGAAGGCAGTAGCGAGGAGGTTTGCCGGAAATGGTTGGAAGGTGTCCCGAATGACTTGGCTCGATGGGTTAATCTAGAGGAAGCCAGTGAACTGGCGGGAGTCCGATTAAATGGGGGAGGATTGCATTATCCGGGAGCCGGGTGGGTGAATTTTCCGGACTATGCCAAATCGTTGTTTGAGGGCTCCGCCTTTTCAGGTGAAGACTTCGGGGGTGACCAGAGATTCGTAGTGGGCAATCAGGAAGCATTGAACATTGAACGCCCAACAGGCTCACCATTCTGGAGCGTTTATGGAGCCGCAGGAAGATTCATAAATCGCGCGCCGGTATTGATCCTGGCCAATGGGACACAGGTGCGACAGTTTGACGCAACCTCCTGGCTGCCGGTTCTGCCGGTCCAAGGGCAGGTCATGTGGGCGGAAGCGGAGAAGTTTCCTTTGAGGATTCCTGTTTTGGGGGATGGATATTGTTTACCTGTGGAGATTGGAGCTGGCGGATCTGGTGGTCGGGTGTTGTATGGATCGACCTATGACCATCGAAGCTCTGAGGAGGAACTTCGCGAGTGTGATTTCGAAAAACTTTCGGCTCGGTTGGGGAGGATGTTTGAACTTGACCAACAGAAGTTGAAACCGACGGACCAGGGTTGGGCTGGAGTGCGATGCGCGATGCCGGACCGAACGCCGATCATTGGAGCCATCCCGGATGTTGTGGACTACTGTGACGCATACCGGGACTTGCATTATGGCATGAAGCGCGGGCCATTTAGGGCGCCCGAAAGACTGCCGGGCTTGTACGTCTTTACCGGACTTGGGTCGAAGGGCCTGGTCTTTTCAGGTTGGGGCGCTGAGTACCTGGCCGACCTTGTGACTGGAGCGCCACTTGGGCTGCAGACTGACCTGTGCGCAGCTCTCGACCCGGAGCGTTTTTTGGTGAGGCGCTTAAGAAGGCCGGTTTAGTCGGACAAGCTAGACTAGGCAATCAGGTCGTGCACTATATTTCCGTGGACATCTGTCAAACGAAAGTCTCTTCCAGCGTGCCTGAAAGTGAATTTCTCATGATCGAAGCCCATCAACGCCATGATTGTTGCGTGCAAGTCATGGACATGCACCGGGTTTTCTGTGGCTCTGAAACCAAACTCATCGGTAGCTCCATAAACCTGACCGCCTTTCACGCCACCTCCGGCCATCCACATGCTGAACCCGTAATGGTTGTGGTCGCGTCCATTGATCTTACCCGCGTTAGCTCCGGGAGTAGGTAGCTCTACAGTTGGGGTTCGTCCAAATTCTCCTCCCCAGATGATCAATGTTTCATCCAGAAGTCCGCGCTGTTTGAGGTCCGTGATCAATGCGCCAATAGCCTGATCACACTGTTTCGCCAGGCGTCGGTGGTTGACTTCAATATCGTCGTGGTTATCCCAGGGTTGCCCGGCTCCATGCCACACCTGGACAAATCGAACTCCACGCTCCACGAGTCGCCGAGCAATCAAAATCTGCCTCGCCTGTGTGCCTTCTCCGTACATTTCCCGGATGTAATCCGGCTCCAGCGAAACGTCGAAAGCATCCGTGGCTTCCATCTGCATCCGGTAAGCCAATTCGAAAGATTGGATCCGCGCTTCCAATTGTGGATCCTGCTGACGCTGCTCGGCGTGTTGGCGATTCAGCGCGTATAGAAGATCCAGTTGCCGCCGTTGTTCAGGGCGGGACTGAGATTTGTTGCGGATGTTTTCGATCAGTTTATCCACCGATTCATGCCGCGAATCAATGTAGGATCCCTGATAAATTCCTGGAAGAAAACCGGATTGCCAGTTTTGGGATTCCTGGATCGGATATCCTCCGGGGCACATCGCGATGAAGCCGGGGAGATTTTGATTTTCGGATCCAAGTCCATAAGTCAACCACGATCCCATGCTGGGTCGAACCAGACGAGCGTTACCGCAGTTCATTAATAATAACGACGGTTCGTGGTTGGGCACATCCGCGTGCATGGAGCGGATCACTGCAATGTCATCGGCATGTTGTGCGACGTTCGAAAACAGTTCACTGACTTCCAGGCCACTTTGCCCGTAGCGTTTGAATTCAAATGGAGAAGGAAATGCGCCACCGGTTTTGCGCTCGGTCTTCAAATACTCCATTGGCAATGGTTCACCCTCGTATTTAGCCAGCGCAGGTTTGGGGTCAAATGTGTCTACCTGTGAGGGGCCTCCATTCATGAAAAGGTGGATGACCCGCTTAGCTTTGACAGGAAATTGGGGAGCTTTAGGCAGAAGCGGATTGGGCATCACCGTCGCAGCTTCGGCTGCCGTGGAAAAACCTCCGACCGAACCCAGCAATCCTCCCAGTCCGAGCATGCCCATTCCAACTCCTGAACGGGTTAGAAAATCTCGACGAGATAGAAACGCTTCATTCATTTGGGATTCGTGATTTTTTGAGGCTCGCATAATCCTGTATTATAGCTCAATGTCCGCATTTGCCGTGAGTGTGATAGATAGTCATCAAGACAAAACAGGTTAATTCCCGGCGGATACTCCCTGTAACATAACAATGGGGAGCTCGCCTTTCCAATGAAAAGATCCAGTATCAAAGATATGGGTGTGAACAAAAATTCGCACCCCACAGAAATTCGAATTTAATTTTTTAGTTTACGGAATGAAATTTGCACTGAAGTTATTGTTTTTTGTAAATTGAGTAAATTTGACTCACTTAGAAGTATAATTGGAAAAGCGATTGGTGAATTTAGAAAAATGACAAGCGAATCCAACCAACCGAATCAGGAGAAATCCACGACGTCTTCACAGGACAACGAAGCGCCGGAGATCAACGATCCGAAGACCACCGATAATCCGGAGGCAAAATCGGGTGAAGCTGAATCCTCTTCCGAAACGGAGTCTGAAACAAAAGAACCTGAATTGTCGGAGGAAGAGAAAGCAGAACTGGAAAGGAAGGCTTTGGAGGAAGAATTCAGTCAACTCAAGTTGGAGGATTTCAAGGTTCTCAAAGAATCTGCGTCTCAGTCTGATGAAAGATGGGACCGCGTCCTGCGTTTGTCGGCAGAGTTTGAAAATTACAAAAAGCGAGCGGCACGGGAGCGGCAGGATGCGATTCGTTACGCAAATGAATCCATGCTGGAACGTCTGATTCCTGTCATGGATACTTTTGAAATGGCATTGACGGCCGTCAAATCCGCAGACGCAGGATCCATTGACTCCCTTAAAATGGGAGTGGAGATGATTGCCAACCAATTGAAAACCACTTTGAGCGATGAGGGATTGGAGGAAATCAATGCTGAGAATCAGATGTTTGATCCAAAGATTCATGAAGCTGTCTCGAAAGAAGCCCGTGATGATGTGGAAGATGGCAGGGTTTTAAGTCAGACCCGGAAAGGTTACAAATTGAAAGATCGCTTGTTGAGGCCTTCCAGTGTCATCGTATCGGTGGCGCCGGAGCCAGAAGGAAGTGAAGTTGCATCAGATCAACAAGCATCGGCAGATTCAACAGCGGCGTCAGAGAGTGAATCCGACTCCAACTAGATTGATTTCCATGCGATGGTTGGAGGATCAAGAAAAAGCGCATGGCATTTTTAATTTACAAAGCTCAACTCCAAACCGAAATACTAAAGGGAAGTGGGCGCAAACATAGGGATGATTTAAGAGTCAGGGTATGGCGAAAAGAGATTTTTACGAAATTTTAGGGGTCGACAGAGAGGCTTCGCAGGACCAGATCAAGAAGGCGTATCGCAAACTCGCGCTCAAATTTCATCCGGACAAAAACCCGGGCGATAAGGCGGCGGAAGATAAGTTCAAAGAACTCGGCGAGGCTTATGAAGCCTTGAGTGATCCTCAAAAACGAGCTGCGTATGATCAGTATGGTCACGCTGCTTTCGACAATCAGGCTGGATTTGGAGGGGCTTCTCAAGGCGCGGGCGGATTCCACAATCCGTTCGACATCTTCGAGCAGGTCTTTGGCGGCGGCGGTGGTGGTCGCGGTGGCAGCATCTTTGACGATTTTTTTGGTGGCGGAGGTGGTCGACGGGACCCGTCCGGGGCTCAGCGCGGCGCTGATCTGAGATATGATTTGCAGATCACTTTCATTGAAGCTGCGATGGGTTGTGACAAGGAGATTTCGATTACCAAAATGGCTCCTTGTGACACCTGCAATGGATCGGGGGCCTCTGCTGGGTCAGGAATGACATCTTGTCCCACCTGTAAAGGAGCCGGGCAAGTGGTTCAGTCCCGGGGCATATTCCAGATTGCTCAGACCTGTCCGCGTTGTGAAGGCGCCGGACAAATCATTAAAAAGCCATGTTTGACCTGCGGTGGATCCGGGCGTCAGGAACGGGTCTCGAAAATCAAGATCAAGATTCCGCCAGGAGTGGACACCGGCACTCGTCTGCGTTCTGTAGGCAACGGTGAAGCTGGATTGCGCGGAGGCGGTAATGGTGATCTCTACGTGGTTTTACATGTCAAATCACATGACATCTTTGAGCGCGATGGCAATGATTTGCTTTGCGACATTCCAATCACTTTCACCCAGGCAGCGCTCGGCGCTGAAATTGAAGCTCCCACCCTGACGGGGTCCACCAAAATAAGAGTTCCCGCCGGTAGCCAAAATGGAACACGTTTTCGCTTGAAAGGTAAAGGGGTGCGTGATGTTCAGGGACATGGCTATGGCGATCTGTATGTGAAGGTTCACGTGGAAGTTCCGACAAAACTCTCCAACGCACAGAAAGAAAAACTCCAGGAATTTGAAGAACTTTGCGGGCATGAATCGCATCCCAAAATCAGTGGATTCTTTGATTCCATGAAGAAGTTTTTTACCGGAAAAAACGGAAGTTAATTGTAAGTTAAATCTACAGACCGGCATGATCCGGATCGGCAAATTAACATCATCAATAACAACAAGAATATAAATTCCACAGATCCAGAATTGGCGCATCTTCAAACAGATTTCGCCACTGGTTCTTTTCAGTCAGTAAAAAGACAGGATTTCGATGGCATCATTTGATCCAGAACTAATCAATCTCATAGGCATGTCTCCCGATGAACCGGTGAGTCAGATTTCCATACAAGCAGGCGAAACCGAATATCCAAAAGAGTTGCCTGCATTGGGAGTTCGGGACTGGGTTGTCTATCCCGGGTTGGCGGCTCCGCTGGTGATCGACACCCCTCACGGCGCTAAGCTGGTAGAAGAAGTGATGGCTGGATCTCGGTTATTGATTTTATCATTGCAGACTGATCGGGACAGCTCAGGACAGCGGCTAGATCAATTACATGCAGTGGGTTGTGTAGCGAGATTGATCAAGTTGCTTCGATTTCCGGATGGGAGTGTGCGGGTGCTGGTTGAAGGTCTTTCCCGGGCTAAACTGGTAGACACAGTCTCTGAAACCCCCTACCTGAATGTAAAGTTTGAAGCTATTGAAGAGATCCAGGAACGCTCAAACTTATTCACCGCCTTAGTGCAGAACACCCGTAAGCAGTTTCAGGAGCTGGCCAACATTTCTCACTTTATCAATGATCAGGTCAAACTGGCCGTGCTCAATACGCGCAGCCCGGGACGTTTGGCTGATGTGATCGCATCTCACCTGAACCTGGGACTCACCGAAAGTCAGGCGCTGTTGGAGACCTCAGACATTGGGGAGCGATTAAGCTCATTACAGCCGATGCTGGCGAGGGAACTGGAAGTAGCCATCCTGGGCGCGCGTATTCAAAGTGAAGCCCATTCCTCATTGAACCGTTCCCAACGTGACTATTATCTGCGCGAACAAATGCGGGTCATCCAACGTGAGTTGGAAGAAGGGGATCCGATGTTTGAAGAAACCCAGGGAATGCGGGAGGCTTTGGAGAGTCTCGAATTGCCGGAAGAAGCTCGACGATTGGCAACTCGCGAGCTGGATCGATTACCTCAGATTCCTCAAGCTTCACCGGAATATACCGTGTCCAGGAACTATTTGGACTGGGTGTTGAATTTGCCCTGGAATAAGTTCACCGAGGATCAGATCGATTTGCAGGAAGCGGCGAGGATTTTAGATTCACATCATTACGGTCTGGAAAAAGTCAAAGATCGACTTATCGAGTTCCTGGCTGTCCTGAAAAAGAAAAACACTTTGAAAGGGCCGATCCTTTGCCTCGTTGGACCTCCGGGAGTAGGTAAAAGTTCTTTTGGTCCGAGCATTGCTGAAGCATTAGGACGCAAGTTTATCCGCATTTCTTTGGGAGGTATGCGAGATGAAGCCGAGATTCGTGGGCACCGCCGGACTTATGTCGGAGCCATGCCGGGCCGGATCTTGCAGAGTCTGAGAAGAGTCGGAAGCGCCAATCCTGTTATTCTGCTCGATGAGTTGGACAAAATTGGAAACGATTTCCGAGGAGATCCAGCCTCAGCATTGCTGGAAACATTGGATCCACAGCAGAACCATGCCTTTGTGGATCACTATCTGGAAGCGTCCTTTGATTTATCCAAGGTTCTGTTTGTGACGACAGCAAACTGGTTGGATCCGGTTCATCCTGCATTGAGAGATCGATTGGAGATTATTGAGATCCCCAGTTACACGACTGAGGAAAAACTACAGATTGCAGGCAGAAAACTGGTACCGAGGCAGCTGAAAGAACATGGGTTAAAACGCAGTGATTTGAAATTTCCCAAGCAGACATTGCGGTCGCTGATTGAGAACTACACCCGGGAAGCCGGGGTGAGGCAACTGGATCGGGAAATCGCTACATTGACTCGGAAATTTACTCGGGAAAGAGTTGAGGCTGAAGAAAAAGCAGGAAAGCCAATTCGGGGAAAATCGGCAGCGGTCACCGTTTCAGAAGAACAGGTCGAGAAAAAGTTGGGAAGACCCAAGCACATTGCACAGGACGCGGAAAAGGAACTCGCTCCTGGTGTGGCAACTGGACTTGCCTGGACTCCGGTTGGCGGTGAGTTGTTGTTCATTGAAATCACTCGCTCACCAGGAAAAGGACGATTGATCCTGACCGGCTCGCTGGGTGATGTGATGAAAGAGAGTGGTCAGATCGCGCTGAGCTTTCTGCGGAGGGATCCGAAGAAATACGGGATTGATTTGGAGAAAATCGACAAAGAGGACATTCATATCCACGTTCCAGCTGGAGCCATTCCGAAAGATGGTCCCAGCGCTGGACTGACCATTTCCGTTGCGTTGGCGTCGTTGTTCAGCGGCAAGCAAGTTCGCTCGGATCTCGTCATGACCGGCGAGATCAGTCTTCGGGGTAAAGTTTTGCCAGTCGGAGGAATTCGCGAAAAACTCTTGGCAGCGCATCGTGCTGGGATCCAACATGCAATGCTTCCGGAATTGAATCGTAAGGATTGGGAAGAATCGCCTGAGGAAGTGCGGAAATCGATGAAAGCGCATTTTTATGAGGACATCATTCAGGCCATTGACTTTGCGATGAAGCCTGTTTCTTCGCGCGGTCGTGGAAAAAAGAAATCCTGAATCGAGCTTGAATTGAAAA
>JAUIHU010000188.1 GCA_030432175.1 Verrucomicrobiia bacterium
CACCACAATACTGCGCACCGATCAGCAGGATGCACCAGATCTGAGCCCATCACTCAAAGGCATCGAGCGTCTTGTCTTCGTCGGGGGCGACGGGACCGTGCATCACGCGCTCCCGGGCCTCATTGAGCATCAGATCCCATTCATCCATCTCGCGACAGGGACATCCAATCTCATCTCCAAAGAGCTGGGCATGCCCAAGAAACCGCACGATGTTGTGCGATGGATCGAGCAGGGGGGGGAGATGAACTTGGATGTTCCAACCCTTGATGGAGTCCCCTTCCTCATCATGTGTAACTTCGGAATGGATGCAGGCGTCATCCATCGATTCGAACAATTCTTGCCAAGGTCCAATTGACATCCTGGTGATCGAATACCGAATCCCCGTTCACATCCAGCGCTAATTCTCTGGATCCAAGCCGCAGCCTTTGCGACATGATCCAGGCGTCAGCAATGTCGACCACTCCGTCCTGGTTTAAATCTGCAGGATCATATTCTGCCAGCGCAGGATGGATCGCCTCTTCTTCAATTTTCTTAGTCAGGTTGGGCTGGATAAAAATTGCTGCCGTTATTGCTACTGCTCCCAAAGCGCCAAGACCCGTCATCCATATTTTCTTGCCGAACAAACGTGCAGTTTTGTTCCGGGTATTTGTTCTCAACCGCTTTTTGGATTTTGAAAATTCTGCCCAGGCTTTTTCCAAAATCTCATCCTGTCTCTGGGGGCTGAGATTCAGATTGGAAGCGACTGTAATTTTCTGGATTGCATCCCTGACGTCATGTTCCAAATCGTCCCGGGAATTGGATGCTTCATTGGGTGGAATGCTCTTTTTCATGGTGAAATCATTATAAAGTCTGAGTCATGTTCGAATGAGAGAATTGCAATCGCTTCCGAATGTGGTTCAGCGCCGTGTTGAGTCGTGATTTAACCGTTCCCACAGGAATCTCCAGTCTCTCAGCCATCTCACTCAAGGAAAAATCATCTCGAAATCTCAACCAGAGAATCTCCTGAAATTTCGGCTTTAAAGCTGGAATGATTTGCAGGATTTGTTCAATGCGTTCTGAAGAATTTAATGAATCTTGCGACGTTTCACGGTGCAGAAGCTCCCCATCCACCGTTTGCATTTGAAACGTCTCCACACTCTCCCAAACCCGCCAACGTCTTCGTTTGCGGTTGGCTTTGAATGCGCAATTTCGGGTGATGGAGTAAAGGTAAGTGGTGAGTTGGACTCGCAGTTCAAGTTTTGGTAAAGCTCGACTGAAAGCGATCATGGTATCCTGAAGCACATCTGGCGCGTCACTGGTTTCTACGCAATACCTGGAAGCGACATTTAAAATGTAATCCCGATGTCGATGGTAGATCTCTTCGAACGCGACCGGACATCCTTCATTTTGGATCCTGCTGATCAATATCTGGTCGGAATCCATGTTTGCATCCTGCTGGCTGGTCGAGCGCTCCTGGCCTGATTGGCGAAATTCTGACTGCGATTCGTTTCTGGAACGCAGGCAAAGTTGCGTCAGCGTTGACGCTGTTATGGCGTTGGAAGATGGCATTCACAGGATTCAATCCTGCCAGGCTCAATAAGGTTCAAAAAATTTTCCCCAATGTTGAAATCTCCAATCTGAAGCGCTCTCACCTGTCTCTTTAAGAGCGGGAAATGTATTTTCAGAAAGTCCATTGCTGAGAAGGGTCCACTGCGCTTTTTCCTCATTCCTGAGAGTGACTCCACCACGCCATTTTGGAATACCATGAAAGTCATGTTGACCTTTTCTGGAAACGAACGGGATTAATGCGGTGGTCAGACCATCCATCCAGGCAGCGCTTTCGCCAATCGCAAATGCGCTGACTCCTCTTGATGCTGGAGTTCCAGTGATTGGATCAATCACATGGCCTAACCACACTCGTTCTTGCGCATTGTTGTCAGTTGTCTGGTTGTTTTCTGTTTCCGTTTGCAACAACCCTTTCCCTAAGATGGATGAGACGGAAAGCGCCTCATCCTGTAATTCAATAATTGCTAAAGGAATTTCGTGCGTAACGTTTTGTAAGGAATCAGGATCTAATTGCCGGCGAGGATCTGGTGTTGCAATTTTCCAGGTCGATCCGTCTGGAGCAGAGCCCAGGGCCAAGGCGGAACTGGTTCCTCCATGTAGCAGCGCATTTTCTACTTCAAATTCTTCCAAAAGCTCACGACAAATGTCTAATGCGTAACCTTTGCCGATCCCACCGAGATCCAGTTGAATCACCGGATCCGTAAAACGAATGCGTCGATTTGTTGGATCAAACTCAATCTTGTCCATTCCCCAAACCGGATCCGTTTCAGCTTTTTCATCAGCTGTTTTTCGTTCAGCAAGGCCCCATCGTCTGAGTAAGGGTCCAACCGTCAAATCGAATGCCCGTGAAGTTCCTTCCCAAAGCTTCCAGGCAATCGAAAGCATTTCCGTCATTTCCCCATCCAGATGAACCCAATCCCGGACTGCCTGCTGATTGATGCGGTTGAGCTCACTGTTGTGTTGGTAGAAACTGCATTTTAGCTCAAGACGTGTGATTTCTTTAAAAAGCGCTTCGGCAACGGCTCTTCCGGAAGTGGGCTCCAGGTCTGGCAAAGCAACTTCAAAACGAGTCGCCATAGCGAAATGACCGTAAGCGCGTTCGGGCGGTCCGGCGTTGGAATGAGTGGCGCTTTTCATCAGCGCAGATCTGTTTGAGGTTGAGGTTGAGGTTGAGGTTGAGATTTTTCCTCCATCACCTCTGCCTTTTCTCTTTCTAATCGTTTTTCAAGTGTGGCTTTCAGCGACTGGTACATTGGATGTTGAATGCGTGACAAATAGGAACTCGCTTCGTCCCATTTGCGCGCGCGAATATGAATGCGAGCCTGGTGAATGTGAATGCCTTCGCGTTCAATGTCATCCCCCGCCAGCAACAGGGCTCTTTTCCAGGCTTTTTCAGCTGCTTCAAAATCAAAAGGTGTCAGAAAATAATAGGTCTGTCCTATGTCTGTGGCTAATGGAAAGTCATTCGGGTTCATAGCCCAGGCTTTCTGATAAAACTCAAGAGATTTTCGAATCACTGCCTGATCGTCCTCCAAGTCATAATAAGCCAAAGCGTCCTTTCGGAAGACCTGGGTCATGGTCGCCAGGTTGCTCCAGTAAATAGATTCATTAGGCACAAGCGCGATAGCTTTTTCATAATACTCGAATGATTTGCGTATCGGACCAAAATGTCCATAGAAGCCTGCAAGATTATTCCAGGCAGCAGGATTGGCAGGATCCAACTCACGCGCTTTTTCCCAACGCTCCATTCCCTCAACTTCCTCTCCAAAATCACTCAGAAAACTTCCTAAAGCCAAATGCGCGCCGACATGATTTGGATAGCGCCGAAGAAAATCTTCATATGCTTCTCGAACCGGTTGTATCACATCGAAGATTTGGGAGTTAATCGCCTGCTGTGAAACATCAGCTCCAGCGGTAGCATAAGCTTCAGCTTTTTTAATCAGATTATTGACCAACAGCTGAGCCTCATCATCCTTGGCCATGATCCTTTGAAATTCCAGATAACTAGGATGCTGCCGGGGGTCACGAATGATCTCATCATCCTCTCCGTTAAAAGTTTCAGCTTCAACGGATGGCTGCGGCTGGTTCTCTGCAGGAACTTCAGAAGAAAGGCTTCCTTGATCGATTCCCTGACTGAGCGATGTGATCTGAACAACTGAAAAAAAACAGGATACAATGATGAAGTTCCAAACCAATCCTGTAATGTGATGACAAAGCAACGATCTCATGTACGCATCTTTATAATTTATGAATTTCTGATTTTTTAGATCCAAATTCCAACTTCCCAACTGCTCCAGCTAATTAAATCTCACCAATCGTTTAACGAGATATAAACAAAGGACCTAGAAATCCGGATTGTGTCAAATAAGGTCCAAAGTACACCCAGATGGCTGCGGCAAGCGCCAGATAAGGACCGTATGGGATTGCTTGCGAAGCTTCGCGCTTTTTCATCGCTATCAACGACACCCCGATCAGGGCGCCAACGAACGAACTGACCAGCAAGGTGAAGAGAACAGCCTGCCAACCGAGGAAGGCGCCAATAGCTCCCATGAATTTGACATCTCCGAATCCCATCGCTTCCCGGGGAAGGACAATTGCATCGGTCACAACTTCAATCGGCTCGTCAACATTTTGAGGATCAAAGGTGTCATCGCCAATCAACAACCGAGACTGACTCAATCTGAACGGAACATTTTCATAACGCTTTTCTCCAAACAACACTGATTTAGCCTCAAGCTGCACAGCATCTGAAGCTCGATAAAAAAGCTCTCCATATTCCACTCGATCAGAAGGAGTTGGGTTCGGATCTTTCACATGATTCACCGACTCCGAACGTTGTTTGGAACTTTGTAAATCTGTATTGATCTCTTCTGGAGAATTTGATTCTGGATCGGAATCATTCTTAATTGAGGAATGCTCTGTTTCTTTGCCAAGCTCTGCTTTATCAGGAGACGGTTCTTGTTTTTCAAAAATCTCAAACCCGGATTCTCCAAAAACAATTTTGGAATCAGGTAGTAGCTCAAATTGTTTTTTCCCAAAGAAAACTTTACCTAATGTTAGCATCAGGTAAATCGACCCGGCTCCCGCCAGCATGCCCCAAAGGCAGCGTTCAAACGCTTCGAATCGCGTTGCAGCATAGTGTAAAGAAGGAATTAAAAATGAAAGGATTGCGCCAACAAACATTCCGCCAATTGTGATTTCATCCGGAATGATGTAATGCTCTAAATCGATAAATGTAGCCACAACGAATCCAGCCAGCAGAACACAAAGAGCTAAACTCGCTATTGGAGTTTCACTTCCATGAGTCAACCATACAGCCATGAATAAAAAACCAGTCAACACTTCAACACCCAGATAACGAGGTGAAATCCTGTCGCCACAGTTAGCGCATTTACCCTTTAAAACGATCCAGGTAATTATTGGCAAATTCAAATACCATGGGATGCTGTATTTACAGCTGGGACAATGCGAAGGTGGATTAACCACACTTTGTTCTATTGGCATACGGTGGATGCAAACATTGAGAAAGCTTCCCACCATTGATCCAAAAATGAAGAAGACAACCGTCCACAAATGAAACGGAGCCGACGCCCAAATCTCCGGGCTGAATGTGTTCTTAATCCAATCCATTCTTTATACCAGTCTGTTTTGCTTTGTAATCGGTTTTGCTGAAACTAGAGACGCAAAACAATCCATCAGGGTTCAACTGCCATAAACATTTTTCAACAACGCTGTTCTCATCGGTTCTACGGGAACAGGCTGCCCGGTCCAGATTTCCAGCGCTTTGACTCCCTGCCACAATAACATTCCAACACCGTTTGCCGTTTTTACTCCTGCAGCTTTCATTGATTTTAAGAACAGAGTTTCGGCTGGACGATATATCATATCAAATGCCAGTCGGGTCTGTTCTGGTTTTAGTGCGCTGGCGTCCCATGGCATTGGATCACCCGCTTTCAATCCCAGTGATGTGGCATTCAATACAAGATCCACCTGGTTTCCTGGCTCGGGATAGCCTATCGCTGTCTCGACCAATGGAAACTCCAATCGGATAGATTCCGCCAGATCACGCGCTTTTTCTTCGGTGCGATTCACAATATAGAGTCGCTTCAATCCTTCTTTGGCCAAAGTTAACCCGGCCGCGCGTCCCGCTCCACCCACTCCAATCAAGACAGCCGTCTGTCCTGTGGGTGTCCAATTCAACTCCTCTTCAAGAGCTTTCATCAATCCAAATCCATCAGTATTGAATCCACGCGCTCGGACAGGAGAGTCATCCTCAGGCCAACGCTCCAATTGTCCCAATCCAACCCAATCTCCGGAAACTGAATCCAAAGTTTCAAATCGCACGGTGTTGATGGCTCCCAGGCGCTGCGCTTCAGGATCAATATAGTCCACGCAATCCAACGCCAACGTCTTGTGTGGCACTGTCAGATTCACACCGACAAATCTCATGGCGGCGGCCCCATCCAAAGCAACCGGCAAATGCTGCGGTGGTGTTTCACATGCCAGGTAGAGCCAGTTCAGCCCCAAAGCGGCGATCCCAGCATTTTGCATGGCAGGAGAAGCCGAGTGCCTCACAGGAAATCCATAAACTGCACAGATTCGTGTAGATGCGTCTGGAACGCTCGCGACTGGGTTGGAAACAGAATCGGATGACATATAGCGTTTTTAACAAATCCAATAAATTTGTCATTTGAAGCTGTCAGAAAAAAGTCAAGCGGTCGATGAATTATTGAAGGAGGATATTTAAATTTGCATTTTCAGAATTGAATTCATTTCAAGATTAAAGCATCCAAGTGTTGATGACCGGATCGACACATGTTGCGTTGGCGCTGACTGCCACCGTAGGAGTTAAGTGGCTAACCGGGTTCGAACCGAACCTGGCCGGCTGGTCATGTGTCGTTCTCGGATCATTGGCGCCCGACATTGATGCCGGCGGGTCCACGATCAGTCGTCCCGGCAGTCTGGCCCGAAAATTAATACCTAACTGGCTTTGTCGAGCTGCAGATGCAATCGGTTTATCCATCAGTCGCAAGGTTCGAAGAATTTTTGGACACAGGAAATTTTTTCATTGGCCAATTCTCGGGATCTCTATGATTTACGGTGGTTTTTATTTTAATAACGAACCGTTAGCCTGGTTTGGGTGGGGATATGTCTGGCACATCCTCGGTGATTTCTGTACGGTCCGCGGCGCGCCAATGATAAGCCCTCTCTGGTGGAAGGATTTGTCCTGGAGTCCGATCCGAACCGGTTCCAAAGAGGAGCACATCATTGAGGCGGTTTTATGGGCTATAATCTTGATCCTGTTCGTGTTATCCATCCCGCTAGAAACTCGGGAATGGCTATCAACAACTGGTAGCGCGCTCTGGACAGAAGCGCTCGAAACATGGCAGAAAGCCCGCAATTGGATTTAAACTTTAGATGAATTAATTTGGATTTCTATAAAATCATTATCATCAATGGATGAATGTTAACTGTAGTTTTTTCTTTTCCATTATCTTTCATTTGACCGATACCCATTATTGTTCATGAACGAAACGCATCTGCTGAAAATCGCCTCGGAGACCCAGATTCAGCCCAGACAAATCCTGGCCACTGCTCGTCTTTTTGAAGAAGGAGCCACTGTCCCGTTTATCGCCCGTTATCGAAAAGAAGCTACGGGCAACCTGGATGAAGTCCAGATCATTGCGATCCGCGACCGTATGGAACAGTTGAAGGAACTCGATACCCGTCGGGAAGCCATCCTGAAATCTCTGAAGGAACAAAACAAACTCACCGATGAGCTTCAAGCGAAAGTCATGGCGGCTGAGACACTTTCGAAGTTGGAAGATATTTACCTGCCATATCGACCAAAACGCCGCACTCGCGGAATGATGGCTAAAGAAAAAGGATTGGAACCATTGGCAGCAGTAATCTTTGCTCAAGGCGAGATTGATCCTGATATTGAAGCTGGGAAGTATGTGAACGAAGAGAAAGAAGTAGCCGATACTTCAGCTGCTTTGGCAGGAGCAAGAGACATCATTGCGGAATGGATCAATGAGGATGCAGAAGCGCGGGCAGAGATTCGGGAATTATTTAAGAAAGAGTCCGTACTTCGATCCAAAGTGATTCTTGGAAAGGAAGATGAGGGAGCGAAGTACCGGGATTATTTTGACTGGTCAGAACCCCTGGCACAGGCGCCATCTCACCGGGTGCTGGCTATTCGGCGTGGCGCTAACGAAGGATTTTTAACGTTCCGACTGGGGCCCGAGGAAGAACGTGGCATTGAGGCGCTGGAGAAACGATTTGTCCAAAGCGCCAATGCGGCTTCCCGCCAGGTTGGACTGGCCGTTACGGACTGTTACAAAC
>JAUIHU010000189.1 GCA_030432175.1 Verrucomicrobiia bacterium
ACCTCAGACCGGCGCGGTGATCCCACCTATTTTTGCTACATCGACATTCGCTCAGATTGAGCCGGGTCAAACCAGAGGATATGATTACACCCGATCCGGTAATCCCAACTTTACTCGCCTTGGGGAAACACTGGCATCTCTTGAATCGGCTCAATATGCGACTTTGTTTGCCAGTGGAATGTCGGCTGTGACGGCGGTTCTATCGACATTGAAATCCGGAGATACAATACTTGCTGAGGAGAATATTTACGGCTGCACTTACCGGATTCTCGACAAGGTGTTTGAAAAGTATGGACTGTCAGTCGAGTACGTTGACCTCAGTCGGGAAGACAATTTTGATTTAATCAAATCTCTCAAACCCACTCTGGTCTGGATTGAATCCCCAACTAATCCATTGCTGAAAGTGATTGATATAATGGCGTTATCCGACCGGTGCCAGAGTCTGGGAATCCCTCTGGTCGTTGACAATACATTTGCCTCTCCTTATTTCCAGAAACCCATAGAGCTAGGAGCCACATTGTCTCTTTCGAGCGCCACCAAGTACATTAATGGTCATTCTGACTGTTTGGGAGGAGTCGTGTGCACCAATGACGAAGCCTGGCGCGACAAGATGATATTTGCTCAAAAGGCAGTGGGACTACAACCCTCGCCTTTTGATTGTTGGTTGATACAGCGCGGAGTCAAGACGTTGGCGGTCCGGATGCGTCAGCACGCAGAAAACGCAATGGCAGTGGCTGAGTTTTTAGAAGCAAAAGCTGAAACCCGATTTGTCAGATATCCATTCCTGAAATCTCATCCGCAAAATGAAGTCGCCAAGAGTCAGATGACCGGTGGGTCTGGAATTGTGACTGCAGTGTTCGATTTGAATCTGGATCAAACGGTGAAACTGGTCTCCAACATGAAATTATTTCGTTTAGCCGAAAGCCTGGGTGGAGTGGAATCTTTAATTTGTCATCCAGCTTCAATGACACACGCCTCGGTGCCGCGTGAGCAAAGAGAAAAAGTTGGAATAACCGACGGTTTGGTTCGTTTTTCTGTTGGGATTGAAGACAAGCTGGACCTGATTGACGACATCCGATCTGCTTTGGAATCATTGAGATTAACTCTATTTACAAAGGAAACCTGCCAATAGATTCACATAGACGGGACATCCAGCGATTCCCACTGTGGCAGGAAGAGGAAACCGGCGTATCGCTTCCTCCTGATAATCCACACGCCAACTCGGTTTGCCTGCCAACATGGGCATCAAATATCGCATACGAGGAAGGCGAGGAACAAACGCTGAATAAACTGCAGACCGGGTATCCAAGATTTGTTTTTAACTCTCTGACCAAAAAGTGGATGGAGCAATTGACTCTTGAACTTGCTCCTGAAGGTTATTCCGCATGCCCGTTACCCTCTTTTCAATCTGCTGAACGTTGCCAGAATTTCCTAAAGATAAATCAGATAGATTCTCACATTCATCCTGATCCAGTGCATTCGGCTGCTGTTCTTTTATATCCAGCCGACAGTTTGGGTGTCGTGAAAAAATTCTGGCAACATACAGGATCCATCATTAGTTCTAGATGGGCTGCTTCCGCTTTGAATTCAACCACAGCATCTCGGGATTCAGAAGATTCGCTCTCTCTTTCTAATTCCAAACCGCTTCAACAGATTCGGGAACGACTCGCTGGAGTTTATGAAGTGGATCCAGATTATGTCTGGGTGTTCCCAACAGGAATGGCAGCTATCTACGAAGTTGCTCTGGCTTTGCAACGACTGTATCCAGGGCGTCCTTTCGCGCAAGTTGGCTTTCCTTATGTCGACAGTTGGAAAGTGCAATCCATTTTGAATCGCAACTCAGAGTTATATCCCAGCTTGAAGGAACTACCTGGCAAACGCATGTTCAAACGGATTCAGCAGGGCGATTTTTGTGGAGTTTTTATGGAGATGCCTTCCAATCCATTACTTGAAGTTCCCGACCTCTTACATTTCCAATCCATAACCAATGAATCGGAAACTCCTTTGATTATAGACGATACACTTGCAAATGCAGCCAATGTAGATCTACTGAATCATGCTGATGCCGTGACATGCAGCCTCACTAAGTACTTTTCTGGATCTGGCGATGTGATGGCAGGAGGATTAATTATTTCACCCAGGCGATTTTTGGGTGGCAAACTTCAAGGAATTCTGAAGAACAGCTCGAAAAATCTGCTCTGGCCTGAAGATGCTTACGAATTGGAGCGCAATTCCAGAGATTTCATTCTGAGGGTTAATCAATCTTTTAATACTGCTCAATGGTTGGTGGATGCTTTAACTGGACATCCAAAGATTGAGAAAATTCATTATCCAACCACAAACGGTCATGCAGATCGACTGGCATACTTTCATCGAGAGAATGGTCCGAAAGGTTTTGGGGCTTTATTTTCAATTGAACTTAAACAACCAGAAATAATGGCTCCAAAATTCTTTGATAACCTGACTTTCAATAAAGGACCCAATTTAGGTTCCCGTTTTTCATTGTGTTGTCCCTATACCCTTCTGGCTCACTACAAAGAATTGGATTTTGCGGAAGCAAGTGGTGTATCACGATGGTTGATACGATTTTCAATAGGACTTGAACCGCGCGAGGAACTTCTGGGGAGAATTCATCAAGCTTTGGGTCAGGCAGCCAGTTGAATATGGGGGCTATCAGGATCCTTAAATGGCGCTGGGTGTTATTTGGAGCTGGATCAATGATTTCAGAATCTGGGCAATTGCGGATTAGCGCTTGAATATTTGACTTTAAATCCGCATTTTTTCTGGCTTTGTCGCTATGCGTTGGACTCATACACTCATCCCTACCCTGAAAGAGGCGCCCTCGGACGCTGAGATTCTCAGTCATCAGTACTTGATTCGTTCCGGCATGGTTCGGAAACTAACCGCCGGTTTGTACACGTTTCTGCCATTGGGCCTTCGGGTATTGCATAAAATTGAGAAAATTGTCCGCGAAGAAATGGATCGATCCGGCGCGCTGGAGACATTGATGCCAGCGTTGCAACCGCCTGAGATTTGGCAGAAGAGCGGTCGATATGAAACAGCTCGGGATGTGCTGTTCAAAGCCAAAGACCGATCGGACAAGGAATGGGTTCTTGGACCGACGCACGAAGAGGTGATCACGACACTGGTTGCCGGAGAATTGCAGTCCTATCGCCACTTTCCGAAGACTTTCTACCAGATTCAGACCAAATTTCGGGATGAGATCCGGCCTCGATTCGGTTTGATGCGGGCCAAGGAGTTCATTATGAAGGATGCCTACAGCTTCGACACAACCGATGAAGGGGCGCAGGTCAGTTATAAAAGCATGTATGACGCCTATGCCCGCATCTTCAAGCGGTGTGGATTGACAGCCTTTGCGGTAGAGGCGGATACGGGAGTGATGGGAGGGAAATTTTCTCACGAATACATGGTTCCAGCGGAAACGGGCGAAAACGAAGTCGTCTACCAGGAAGAAAGTGGATACGCCGCGAATATCGAGAAGGCGGTGACCGGTTCTGTGAAGCTGGATTCAGATCCAGCTTTGAAAGATCTGGAAATTGAAAAATTTCCAACGCCAGGGGTTAAAACCATTGAGAATTTAGCCCGAGGTTCTCACAAGATTCCGGCGACTCAACAGATCAAAACCTTGGTTTATTTCCTGGAAGATAAGCCAATTATTTTATTGCTGCGTGGGGATGATCAGTTGAATGAGGCTAAGTTGACAGGAGTTGTGGGATCCGCTGAGTTTCGTCCCGGAGAAGAAGCTGAAATCGTGGAGCTGCTGGGCGCTCATCCAGGGAGTCTGGGAGCTGTAGGTGTTTCTTCTGAAGTAAAAATCTATGGAGATTTGGCGATTGAAGGGACTTGGGGGATGGTGACCGGAGCTAATGAAGATGGATTTCACATCAAAAACGTTAACGTCAGTCGTGATCTACCTTCAGTGGAATGGGTTGATTTGCGAACAGCTAAAGTGGGAGATCCTTGCCCAACATCCGGTAAACCGTTAAAAATACAGCGTGCAATTGAGGTGGGGCATGTATTTAAGCTGGGCACAAAGTATAGTGAAGCGTTGGGAGCCACCTTCCTGGACCACGATGGAAAAACAAAACCCGCGGTAATGGGATGTTACGGGATTGGCGTGACGCGGACACTGCAATCGGTGATCGAACAATCCAATGACAAATTCGGAGTCATCTGGCCAATGGCGATTGCTCCTTATCAGGTTTGTCTGACGCCTTTGAATGTGGATCCTGCAAGCGAAGTCATGCAACTCGCCAACAAGTTTTACACCGAGCTGGTTTCCAAAGGCGTCGAAGTCATTATGGATGATCGGGATGAACGGCCTGGATTTAAATTCAAGGATTCTGAACTGGTTGGTTTTCCAATTCGACTGGCAATCGGAGAAAAATCACTGGCCAACGGTGTGGTCGAATTAAAAATGCGAGCTGGTGGGGAAGTGGAGAAAATCACCCCTGAAATGGCGGTAGCCACTGTGCTGGAACGAGTTCATGAAATGTTGTGAACAGTGAATCCAGAAACCGATACCAGTCCAACGCTTCTTGTTACTGAATTGTAACAAATTGTTCGTTTTTCCGTTACGGCGGTTATGAAGTCTCTCCTCAGGAATTGACTCATAACCGCCGTGATTTATTTGAATAAGCCATTCTTAACTAACATCTTCCTTCGTGTGTTTCTGCCAGTAACTGCGTTTTTCTTAATGTGCGCAGTGGCCAGTGGGCAGAACGCGATCGTCAAAGAAACTCAAGATCGCCTAAAGAAATGGGTCGAAACCCGTCAGTTGATTTCAGAAGAAGCTGCCTCATGGATGGAGGAAAAGGATGTGCTTCAACAATCGATTGACCTGTTCCAGGCTGAGTCAAACAAGATCCAGGCCGATATTGATGAGGCTAATTCTGAAGAGTCTCAATACGCTGAGGAATATCAGGAACAGGAAGCCTTGAATGAGAATCTTAAACTGGCTTTAAAGGAACTGGGTGAGCAGGTCAGCCAGATTGAAAGAAGCGTACTCGATTTTCGCCCTGCCTTGCCGGCTCCACTGGCAGAAAAACTGGAACCGTTCTTCAATCGCATTCCCGAGGACCCTGAAAATACCAAACTATCTGTGCCGGAGCGTGTGCAGTCCGTAGTCGGAATTTTAAGTGAAGTCGACAAATTTCAGTCAGCAATAACCCTTGCTGGAGAATTAAGAACGAACGACTCCGGAGCTGAAATTCAGGTTCAAACACTTTATTTAGGACTCGCGCAGGCATGGTTCGTCAACGCAAACGGAGATTTTGCAGGAACAGGGAAACCGGGACCTGACGGTTGGATTTGGAAATCAGATCCATTGATTGCCGACAAGGTATCCAAATTGATTGGAATGTATGAAAACACCGTTCCTGCCGTATACCTGGCGGTTCCCATTGAATAATCTCTTCACTGGAATCGGAGTTACTTGAATATGGCTGATTAGCCATCGTGATTTTTAAATATTTTGGATGTCTCGAATTTTGAAAAGTAGATTGAACATTTTCTCCAAGGCAGCTTTGGGATTGGCTTGTGCCTTCACTGGCGGGTTTCTGGTGTCTGCTCAAGAAGCGCCTGAACAAAACATTGACCAGGTGTTGGTTCAGGCTCAGTTGGATCTGGAATCAGCTCTGAATGAATTGTCCGAACAACGCAAAGCTATCGCCGAAGAAAAGATTCCGCTGGTTAGAGAATTAAATTCGGCTGAGAGTGAGACTTTGGATTTACGCAAAGATCTTCAACGCGCACAGCGTTCTCAGGACAATCAATTGGTTGAGCTGAACGCATTGAAGAACGAGGTCAAACAACGTCAGGATCAATTGAGCTACCTGGGAAGTTTATTAAACGAATACACTCGTAATTTTGAGACGCGCATCCACATCAGTGAATCCCAGATATACAACGTGGCTATGCAGGCCTCCAAAGAAGCGTTTGATGATGCAGAGCTGGAGCCATTGGAAAAACTGACTACACAACTGGGACTGATCAAGGTTTCTATTGGACGAATTGAAAATGCCGGGAGTGGTCACCAGTTCGAAGGAAACGCCGTGACTCCAGAGGGCAAGTTAGAGTCCGGATCTTTTGTTGTTGCCGGGCCGGCTGTTTACTTCAGTAGCGAGGCCAGCGACGCTGCAGGTTGGGTAGACCTTGTATTGGGTTCACCCGAGCCAACCGTGATTGATCTGGGTCCGGAATGGACTCCTGTGGTTGACGAGTTTGCGAAAAATGGATCCGGCATGGCTCCTTTGGATCCCACACTGGGTAATGCGTTAAAAATTGCTTCCACGGAAGAAGGGTTTATTGAACACGCCTCAAAAGGGGGTCCGGTGATGATCCCTATTCTGGCCTTAGGTTTCTTTGCTGTGGTTATTGGAGTCTTCAAGTGGATACAGCTATCTAAAATACGACTCGCTACTCCTCGTGACCTGCAGGTGATATTGGATCGAGTTATTGGAGGAAACAAGGACAGCGCGTTGGATCACGCAAAGAGTATTAATGGTCCTGTCGGAGAACTGCTTCAGTCCGCGGTTAAGCATGCAAATGAAAAGAAAGAGTTAATTGAGGAAGCGCTTTATGAACGCATTCTCAAAACCAAACCTAAACTGGAGAAGCTGATTCCTTTCGTGGCTTTGGGCGCTGCTACTGCGCCTTTATTGGGATTGTTGGGAACCGTTACCGGGATGATTAACACCTTTAAGATGATTAGTATTTTTGGAACAGGAGATCCAAAAACACTTTCCTCCGGTATTTCTGAAGCGTTGGTGACGACTGAGTTTGGTTTGATCGTGGCGATTCCCTGCTTGCTGATCCATGCCTTTCTTTCCCGAAAGATGAAAAGTGTTTTAGGAAGCATGGAGGAGCTGTCTGTTGGATTTGTCAACGGTGTTCCTGAGCGAAAATCCAGCGCAGATTCCTAATTGTAACAAGACAGAAATCAAACCGACTTTTAATCCATTGTAGAGTTATGAATATACAACAGATCATAGATTTATGGATGTCTGGTGGATGGGTAATGATTCCATTGCTTGCATTAAGTCTATTTATATACGGACTATCCTGTCAGCTTTTAGTTTATTTCAGTAAAAGGACTTATCTGAAGTTTTCAGATAGCGATTGGCTTCACTGGGTGAATAATCCATCTGAAGGTCAAGGTGAACTGGGAGAGATTATTCGTTACACGCAGGATGGAAAAGAAAATGAAGACACCATTCGGGATCGTTTTACGGAAGTGATTTTGTCCAAAATTCCAAGTCTGGATCGAAAGTTGAATTTGTTAAATACCCTGGTTGCAACAGCTCCATTGATGGGGTTATTAGGAACAGTGCTGGGAATGTTAACCACATTCTCAGGAATTGCCGGAGGCGGGGGAAAAACAATTGACCTGATTTCCGGTGGAATATCTGAAGCTCTGATAACGACCGAAATGGGGTTGTTGATAGCGATTCCAGGATATTTCTTTGGATACCTGCTGAAGCGTAAGCGGGATGAATTAGAAACCTTTTTGGTTCATGTTGAAACAGTGACACTGCAACAGAAATTCACCAGCAAGTATTTTGATGATTCCAATTCGCCAACATCCAGACCTCCCAGTATGCAGGGTAAAACCAGCTCAGACCTGGAAGACTCGGATTTGGAGTGGTCCCCGGCATAAATTTGTTATACCAACCCTCCAGACGATTCCACTCGCAGAAATAACTAAATAAAATGAGAGGCAGAAGAAGCGTACAAGATTCCGAGGAAATGTCCGAAATCAACATTTCCCCATTGATTGACATGGTGTTCATCCTGTTGATCTTCTTTATCGTGACAACTGTATTTGTTGAAG
>JAUIHU010000190.1 GCA_030432175.1 Verrucomicrobiia bacterium
CGGAACGGAAAAATCTTTGACACCCAAATAAGTAGAAGCTTACGGACTAGAGAATGAATAGAATTAGAGAATTGGACATCCATAGAGAATTGGACATCCAGATTGCTGGGGATGATCAGGGCCTCAAAGTTTGGATGTCCAATTTATTGGAATTTATGGTTGGGTGTCCAAATCCTGCAAATCCTGGAAAATGTCTTCGATGGTGCATTTGAACAAACGAGCCATTCTGAATGCCAGAGGAAGACTTGGATCGTATTTCCCTTTTTCGATCGCATTGATGGTTTGGCGGGAGACTTCCAGGGCTGTGGCCAAATCTGCTTGAGTCCAGTCCCTCTCTGCCCTGAGAACTTTTAATCGGTTTTTCATTTATAACGAAGCGTTCCAATGATTGTGCCGCCCAGATACGTCAGACCTATCAGCATGACCAGAATACCAATTTCCGCATCCATTGAAATCAGGTTGGCGATATCGAGTAGAGAATAGCCAAGGCCGCCCACGATCCCAACTCCCAGCGCAACTGCCATGGCATTGAGCTGGATTCGCACCTGCAGTTCGTCCAGGGATTGAAGCCAATTTTTTTGAGCGATCATCATGCCGACTCCCAATGACAGGTTGAGGAGAATTGCGAGGCTGCTGGCCCATGGATTGAAGTCCCAGATGAATTTGGGTCCAAACGACGCCAGGGCCATGGATGCAACCCAGGCAAAAGTCCAATAGCCCAAATGGCGTGTGTTTTTTAAAGTCATATGATTCCAGTCTGATGGGATTGTTTTCATGGATTTGTTTGAGATTTTTAACTTTACTTTATGAGTGAATAGCTTTCCAAAATGGAAATATCAATTAGCTTTATGTAAATCAAACTTTACAATTAGTAAAATAGCTCGTTTTTTGCTTGTGTCAAGTAAGCTTTACTTAAATGAATCAAATTTCTTGATGTAATTCGGGGTGACCAGAATGAGGATTGGAGGGCTGAAGAGCGAGAACTGCCTTTAGTCGCTTCCTGATGCAGGTATTGAATCGAATATCTGGATGTCCAATTTACACAGGGATTTGACAGCAGGTTGAAACTAATCAACATTCTGAAGTAATAATGGCGATACATGTTACGAAAATTCAAAAATAATTTATGGAAGTCTCTAATCTCCAGCGCATAACTTTTAATCCGGAGGTCATGGGAGGAAAACCTTGTATTCGAGGAACAAGAGTTACGGTTGGGGCTGTACTTGGCCTGGTGGCGAGCGGCGCTTCCCGAGAAGAAATCCTCAAAATTTACCCATACCTCCAGGAAACGGATATTATTGCGGCTCTTCACTATGCGGTGTGGAGGGCTGAAGAGCGAGAACTGCCTTTAGTCGCTTCCTGATGCAGATTTTGATTGATATGAACTTGAGCCCGCAATGGAAGGAAGTGTTTCAACGGGCGGGATATAATTCTTTGCATTGGATGGAAGTTGGGGCTCAGAATGCTTTAGACTCCACAATTCTTCATTGGGCTAAGGACCAAGACAGGGTAGTTTTTACCCACGACTTGGATTTCGGAGCCATTCTTGCCGCCACAGGCTTTGCCGGCCCAATTGTTATTCAACTCAGGAGTGAAGATACTCGATCAGATACAATGGGAGGAATTGTTGTCAATTGCTTGAGGATTTGCCAGTCAGACCTGAAGCGAGGGGCTTTAGTGACAATTCATACTGAGCGAATGAAAGTTACTACTCTTCCGCTCCGAAACTGATTCTAATTGCGCTTTACTTACTGCTTTCCTTAGACTTCGCAAATGTCCCAGGAAAGCATACGGCGGTATATTGGTCCGTCCATCATCATTGCCGCAGCGGTGGTCGGTTCGGGGGAATTGATTGTGGCGCCAAGACTCGGCGCTGAAGCTGGTATCATGGCGCTTTGGATCATTATCCTTGGCTGCCTGGTGAAGGTTTTTCTTCAGGAGGAAATTGGTCGGCACACGCTGCTGACGGGTGAGACGACTTTGGAAGCTTTCAATCGTGTTCCGGGTCCAAAGTGGCGTTTATCATGGGTCTCGTGGGCGTGGCTTTTGCTGTTGATGTCCACTTCGCTGCAGCAGGGAGGAATTCTTTCAACTATAACTCAAGCTCTGAAAATGCTGAATTTTCCGGGTGACCCAACCATCATTGCTGCAGGGGTTGCGGTTTTTACTGCGGTTGCTTTGGTGGTCGGTCATTACGGTTTTATCGAAAAGACGTCTGGATTCATCGTGGCATTGTTCACTCTGGTTACCATTCTGGCGCTGTTCCTTTTACAGCGGACGGATTATGCTCTGTCCACCGCTCAAATTGCGCAGGGTTTTACATTTCGTATGCCGGACGCCGGGTTTGCTTCCGCGATGGCGGTGTTTGGGATCACCGGGATTGGTACGTCGGAGTTGTTATTTTATCCGTACTGGTGTTTGGAAAAAGGTTATGCCAAGGACATTCAACCAGGCGAGGAGAGGGATCCAAAATCACTTCGCGTACGAGTTTTGGGAATGCGAGTGGATATTGCGTTAGCGCTGTGCGTTTACACATTCGCTACGATCGCTTTCTTTTTGCTGGGAGCCAGCGTGCTGCATGGACGGGACGAAATCCCTGAGGGCTTGAACATGATTGAAACTCTTTCCCAGATGTACACTGAATCATTTGGTCCGTGGATGTTCAATGTCTTTGCTATCGGAGCATTTGTCGTGCTTTTCTCCACTTACTTTATTGGAGTAGCGACTTTTTCGCGAATTCTGGGTGACACCATTCGATTGGCTTCGCCGGATCCTAAGTCGTTTGATAAAGACAAATGGCTGCCCTACTTGATTGTGGGATTGACGATTGTTTATTTTGTTCTGGGGTTTGGATTTAAGGAGAGACCGGATTGGTTGATCATCACTGGAGCTGCGGTTCAAACCATACTGCTACCGATATTTGGCTTTGCGATTCTGATTATTCGTAATCAAAGGAAAGATCCGTTCCGTCCTGGAAAACTCTTTAACACGGGGTTGTACCTGTCTTTGGCGGTGATCACTTTTGCGTCGGTTTACGGTTTGATGAAAATTTTTGGTTTCGTTCAGTAGATGAATCATCTTTGTGGGTCTGAAGAATAAATCGGTGAAAAGAAGCTCAATCTGTGATTTGTATAGTGTGAGTTATGAACGATTCCGCAAACACAAGTTCAAATTCGACAGCATCGGACTCGGTTAAATCCAGTGGTATTTTGGGTTGGATTGAATCCGTTGGAAACAAACTGCCCGACCCGGTGACTCTCTTTTTTATTGGAGCTGTCGCGGTTTTGCTCGGATCTGAGTTAGCTGTGCGCGTGGGGTGGGAGGTGACGAATCCTGCTACTGGCGAGGTTGAAAGCGCCAAGAGTCTGGTATCCAGTGAAGGAATGCAGTGGGTGTGGCGACATGTGGTTGAAAACTTTACCGGCTTTGCTCCGTTGGGTGTGGTGTTGGTGGGAATGATCGGGATCGGTGTTGCTGAGCGGAGTGGGTTTCTTGGCGCATTATTGAAAGGGATGATTGCTTTGACGCCACAGGCATTGATTACGCCGGCGCTTGTTTTTGTTGGAGTGATGAGCAGTTTTGCTTTGGATGCCGGGTACATCGTTTTGCCGCCTCTGGCAGCTGCATTGTTTCTCCGTTCTGGTCGCGCTCCAATGGTTGGGATGGCGGCAGTTTTTTCAGGTGTATCCGCCGGATTTTCAGCGAATCTGCTGATCACAGGTCTGGATCCATTACTGCAAAGCTTTACTCAGGAAAGCGCACGTATTCTGAACCCGGACTACAACGTCGACATTCGGTGCAACTATTATTTCATGATCGCTTCCACTTTCCTGCTGACCGGGATCGGCTGGGCGGTGACGCATTTCATTACCGAACCACGCTTTTCACCTGAGGAAGTCCAAGCGCAGATTCAAGCCGCGCGTGAATCCGGGGCTGCTTCAGAGCAGGAGGAATCTTCAAAACTTTCCACCACAGAAAAGCGAGGAATCTGGGTGGCTCTGATAACAGTTGGGTTGGGCGCTGTTTTTCTATTCTGTTTGATCCTGATTGACGGAGCGCCACTGAATGGTTTCATCGAACCTCGTCCTGGCTGGCAGCTTCCGGTTTGGGTGGATGTGATAGTCCCGATGCTTTTCTTTCTGTTTATCCTGAGTGGATTGTCTTATGGGATCGCAACGGGCTCAATCAAAAGTGACCGTGACGCTGCGCGGATGATGAATGAAACGATGAGCGGGATGGGATCTTATATCATTATGGCGTTCTTCGCCGCTCAGTTTATCAGCTGGTTTGGGGAGTCGAATATGGGCAAGTTGATCGCGTTGCAGGGGGTGGCTTTTCTTCAAAAACTTTCTCTGCCAAACGCTCTATATGTGATCGCGATCATCATACTTGCCGGCGGGTTGAATTTGTTTATCGGATCTGCTTCTGCGAAGTGGGCTCTTATTTCCACGGTCTTTGTGCCTATCTTTATGGGGGTTGGAATCAGTCCGGAGCTGACCCAGGCTTCTTATCGGGTTGGGGACTCGGTGACCAATGTGATTGCTCCATTGAATCCGTACCTGGTCATCATCCTGGTGTTCATGAGAAACTACATCCCTAAGGCGGGACTCGGAACTTTGGTGTCCGTTATGCTGCCTTATTCTATCGCATTCCTGATTGGTTGGATCATTATGATCGTGGCTTGGATGTTCCTTGGATTGCCGTTAGGCCCTGGGGATTCACCGATGTTTATTGATCCAATTTGATGAACTAGAAATTCGGTTTGGTTTCCCCGGATCGCATGCCGCAATTCTATGGCATTGATGGAGCGGTCCGGGGATTGTGGAATCAAATCATCTTCCAACCAGTTGTTCCCATTCACGATAGTCCTTGGCCATCTGTTTTACCTTCGAAGGGTTTTGGCTGGCTAAATCCTGAATTTCGCAACGATCTTCGGCGATGTTGTAGAGTTCCCATTTTTTAACATCCTTATCCCAGACTAATTTCCAATCTCCCTGTCGGATCGCTTTGTTACCAGACCAGTACCAGGCCAGTTGGTCATGTGGTTCGCGGCATTTGTCTTTAAATAAAGGAATCATACTTAATCCTTCTATGGGTAGTATAGAGTTTCCGTGGAAGGCTTTCGGATACTTTGATTCGGCCAGTTCAAGGAAGGTGGGCATGAAATCGATGATATGCGCTGGCTGCCGCTGGATTTTGCCTGCTGGAATTTTTCCGGGCCACCATGCGATCATGGGAGTTGTGATGCCGCCTTCGTGCAACCAGGATTTGTAGCGTTTGAAAGGAGCGTTTTGGGCCCAGCCCCAGGCAGGTCCCACCGCGACATAGTCATCTTTGGGTCCGGGCGTTCTTTTCTTAGGATCTCGTCCGCCGGGTTCTTCACTGCAACCACCGTTGTCACTCAGGAAGCAGATCAGAGTATTGTCGAGTTCATCTAATGCTTCCAATGTATGTAAGAGACGGCCGATATTTTGATCCATGTTATCAATCATCGCAGCGTACACAGCCATCCGAAGATCTTCAAAATCCTGATTGGCTGAATCCCAGTCGTATGCGCGGGAATCCCCTTCACTTAAATTCCAGGAATCGTTGGCTAGTCCGTTTTCCTGCAGTCGTTTCCATCGATCACGACGCATCTGATTCCATCCCATCTTGAATTTTCCAATGTATTTCTGAATGTCCTTCGGTTTGGCGTGCAGTGGGTAATGAGGCGCTGTGTAGGTGATGTGAATGAAGAACGGGTCTTCTGATTTTGAGTATATCCTGGCGGATTCGATGGCGTGATCGGTGACTGCATCGGTGAAATAATAGTCATTAGGGAATTCGGTCACTGCGTGGTCGTCCTTTCCGAAGTTGCGAACACGACCGCCTTTGTAGGGAGGATCCGGGATCGATGGATCAAAGAAATTTGCGGCGCCGTCCAATAAACCGTAGTAGCGATCGAATCCACGATAGTAAGGGTGTGTTTCTTTGCGGAAAGTCTTCATCCAGTCGTCATTGGAATCGCTGTCGACCCAATTGGGGTCCAGCAAGTGCCATTTGCCGGAGAGGGATGTTTGATAGCCTGCGAGCTTCATGGCTTCACCGAGGGTAACCATGTTTTTTCGGAGGTGTCCTGGTTTTCCAAAACGCGGGTAAAGTCCAGTCAATATGGAAGCACGAGTGGTGGTGCATTTTGCGTTGTTGTAGAACTGAGTGAACCGCATTCCCTCGCGGGCCAGGCGGTCGATGTTGGGTGTGTTCACTTCTCCGCCGTAACAGCCTATGTCAGAGAAACCCATATCGTCGCACATGATCAGGACAATGTTTGGGCGATCTGCTGATTGAGCATCAAGTCCATGAAAGCAGATGACTGAAAATACAGTCATGCAATGAATGAGTTTCTTGAAAATTCCTAAGTGGTGCATGAATGAACACTCTCTAAAAAGGAGGGGGTCAGTCAAAGAATTTTGACTAAAAATTAGCCTTGCCTAAAATAATGTCAAGATTCTTAGCCTGACCCCCCTTAGTTAAGTTTCAGGAACTCACAAAGCGTGGAGATATTCCTGTTGAATGTTCGACTGGAGATAAAATAGAAATCCCCTTGAAAGTTCGGCTGCCCGGTGAGTTTTTTTCCATCGCCCTTTGAGATCCAGAATCCATCTGCGTTCAGTGACTTTAAAATACGCTCAGTCTCTCGACGGATAGAAGCCTGGCTGGGCTCTGATTTTTCATGATCTCCCTGGATAGCGCGTTCATATTGCTGACGAATTCTCTGGGTTTTCGAACTCTGTTTCCATCCGTAATGGCTGGGTGGATTGGCATCATCGTAAGTCAGTTGATACTGCTGATCCATGTACAAAGGACGGTTTGTCTTCATCTCATAGAATCGCGCCAGGCTCCTTCCGTCTTCCAAAAGGCATTCTTCTTCAAAGTATTTCAGCGCGGCTGGGATGGGTTTCAAATACCGTTCATCCTTTGTGTATTCATAAATGCGGATCAGTGTTGCCATGACGTCCTGGGATTCGTGTCCAACAATGGCTGGCGGTTCGAACTTGCGGGCCCACATCGGATGCATCATCTCATTGTACTGCTGACACCAGGCCGGTTGAGGCTCCGGCATCTGGGCCAGGATCAGAAAATCTCCAAGCCTCTTCAGCGCTTCCAGATACTGTTCTTCTCCATAGATTTCGTGCGCCAATTGGAGTGTTCTTGAAACCGTTCCGGCCAATCCGTCGTTCAAAGTATAATAGTCCCAGTAGTTCTTTACCCGTCTCTCGGTTCGCCAGTCATAATCGGGATAACTGGCTTTCATGATTTCCCATTCCTGAACCGGTTCCCGCCAGACTTGCGGGAACCCTCCATTCGGAAATTGCGCCTTCAATAATGCGTTCAATCCAAACTCAACACATTCATGAACCTTCTCGTTTTCAAAATCCAATTCCTGATCCAGTTGCATCAGAAAACTCAACGCTGCCTGGGTCTGATCATCATCCAAAGACGACACATTGCGACTTCCGCCTTCTCTAAATCGATAATCCCCCGATCGCCGATCCACAGCCGAACCAAAATCAATCATCTGCGGCCAGCCTCCTGATTTTAATTGTCCCTGACGTAAAGCCTCCGCCGCTTCCAGCGCCACACCGAGATAATACTCATCACTGGTGACTTGATACGCCTTCAGAAAACTCATCCCAACGGCAGGGGTACCGGGAGGCTGTACTTCTACGGTGCGGTCATCCGTCTTGCCTTCCCCCCATTTTTCTTTCCCATCCAAACTGTAGTGATAAACATAGCCACCTTCGATGGCAAGGGAATGCATGTAAGCAATGCCTTTCTCAAGACTGAGCTTGGCCTTGGCTGCGAGAGCT